>SBFI01000091.1 GCA_006227875.1 Acidobacteriota bacterium | reverse complement strand
CTCAATGTCCATTCGCGCTCAGCGGGGCGCAAAACGATCGAGCTGCTTCTCGAGAGGGGCGCCAAGAAGGTCCACCTCCATGCCTTCGACGGCCGGGCGGCCAAGGCCCTTCCCGGAGTCGAAGCGGGTTACTACTTCTCGGTGCCACCCTCGGTGGTGCGCTCACCACAGAAGCAGAAACTCGTCCAACGGCTGCCCTTGTCCTGCCTGTTGCTGGAGACCGATAGCCCGGTGTTGGGAGAGGTGCCGGATGAGCGCAATGAGCCGGCCAATGTGGGAATCGGTCTCGAGGCGATCTGCCGGATCAAGAATCTCACCCGCGGCGAAGCGGCCGCGGCGATCGCCGAGAATACGAATCGCCTCTATGGTGAGTTTGCCGGCGGTTCTTGATCGACCTCACCCCGGACCCGCTCGCGGAGGATTTTCCAATGGTTGTCCTCCCACACGAGATCGAGGGTCTTGAGGACCGTGTCGGAGTACCGATCGGATCTATAGGTCTGGATAAAGGTCGTCTCTGCCTTTTCGTCGTCCTGCTGTTTCCAGTTGAGACCGGAGATAGCCATGAAGATGTACTCGGGCCCGAGCACCCGATCCTCGCGAAAAGCTCTCCAATCCGCTCGGCTCATGCCTCCACCCGGCTGGAAGTCCTGCGCGTAGTAGCTCAGGTAGTCGTCCATCCGCTGTTGAGCCCAGGCGGTCGACCAGTTCTCCACGAGATCGGTGAAGATCGCTCCCGGCTCGGGTTGCGGTTCGGGAGTGAAGGCCGACTCGAAGGTGGCGGGTGCCGGAGCCTGACCAAACACCGATCTGAGGGCCTCCACCGACTCGGCCGCGATGCGGTACAAACGACCGGGTGCCCTCACGGCGCTGGCTTGATCTTCGACAAAGCCCCGGCCGATCATGTAGCCCCATAGCAGGACCAGGATCAGCAGGGCGATACCGTGTATCGGTCGGAGGCCGGTGGTGGAGACCGCGTCGGGTTCAGCGAGGTCGAGCGTCGGCGCCTCTTCGAAATCTCCGGCCATCAGGGGGTCGGTGGATCTTCGCCTGCCCACCCACTGCGTTGGACGGGACCAGGACCATAGCCGCGAGGCCGTCTCGGGGAGGTCGCCGGCGAGATCGAAGGGTTGCCCGCCCTCGTCGATGTGTTTTTCCACCAACCACCTGACCATCCTTCGGCTTTGCGCATCCAGATCGATAAACTGGACACCCATGCCGGGTGGGCGGTTCTTCCCCTCCGCACGCTCACGCGTCCAGATGACCCGAGCCGTACCCTGGATCAATTCCCAGTCCTCGATGTGGAACTTGAAGGCGAAGACCGTCCCCACGGGTTGTGGACGGTCGCTCTCGATAAACATCCCCGTGGTCGAAAGGTCGGAAGAGATCCCGGTCACAAAGCCCTGGAAGTGCGGGAAGCGCACATCGATCTCGGTGCGGACTGGAATCCGCTGAGAGGCCGAAGCCCTTGTCTTTCTGCCACTCAATTCAGCTGACATCGGCAAGTGCGCTCAATTGGGCCTTCCGGGTCCAATAGGCCATTATAGTGGACGGCCATCGATTGTCTGTGGCCGTCTTCACCGTTGCCACGGTCTGCTAACCGTAGCTTTCGCGGTGGATTCGGTTCTTGTCGACACCGAGAGTGTCGAGTGCTTCGAGGACGGTCTCCATGAATCGGGGTTTGGGCGTCTGTTCGGCCTCTTTGGCCGCGAGTCGATCCCATTTGCTGACCGCGGGACCGCAGGCAAATACCTCCACCGCCGAGGGATCCCTGATGTGTTTGCGGACAAGATCCACATCGACCCGGCCGGAGTGATAGTTCTCCCCGTAGCCGGCGGCCTTGGTCTCGCGGCTGAGGGCGTAGACGACCTCGAGTCGGTCCGGATGGCGGTTTGTCAACTCGTCGAGCTCGCGCCGGAAGATGACATCGCGTCGTGTCTTGTTGCCGTAGACCACGGTATGACGGAGCTTGGGCTCAGTTGTCAGAGCGTGCTTGAGGATGCTCATGTTGGGGACAACTCCCGAGCCGGCACAGATGTGCACCAGGTGGTCCGTCCGATCCCCGATGTCGTCGGGTAGGACATAGGGACCTCCAAAGCCGGTCACCACCATGCGGGTTCCCGGCTGAATACGCCAGACCATGAGAGGTGAGAGGAGCGGAGGATACTGAGTCACCTGCGGGATGTACCTCTCCTCCTTGACCGTGATGGCCAGGTACTGCTCATGGGGTGCCGAGGAGAGAGAGTAGGCGCGGGCGGGCTCCTTCTTGCCCTTGGTCTCTTCGAAGTAGTCGATAAAGCGCTCGAGCGCCGGGAACTGGTGTGGATCGATAGTGAGGAAATGACCGGGTTTGTAGTCGAGCCGATCGTTGCCGGTGAAGAGCACGAGGGTGGCGGTGTCCGGTGTCTCCCGGATCACCTCTGCAACCATGACCTCGAGCTTCTTGATCTTCGGCCGTGGGGCGGTCTCCGGGTTGGGAGGGGTCTGATGGCTAGTCATCGGATGTCTTCAGCCAGCTGTGCTGGTGGACCATTTGATTCCTTTCTCCGGGGACTTGTGAAAACTTTCACAAGCTGCTATTATCGCGCTAAGAAAGCTCGAAAGAGCAACGGGCAGGGAGGTTCCCCTTTCGTAAGAAAGTCCTATCAACTTTAGCTGAGACGCTTGTCGTCTCCAAGCTCGAAACCAAACCCACCCCATTCCCCGGCAGCTGACCGGGGTAAAATCAAGCGACAGTTCACACCAATAACCGGAACCTCCCCTCTTTGCCCACCCCGCCCGGTGGCAAGCAGGGAGGTCTTATCCCTCGTCGGCCTTGCGGTAGATCTTCTCACCAGACTCGACCCGTATGGGTAGGCGATTCTGCCGCGGGGGAAGCGGACAGGTGGCAAAGGCCGTAAAGACGCACGGTGGGTTGTAGGCCTTGTTGAAGTCGAGGACGACCCTCCCGCTCTCATCCGGTGCCGCTGAATAGAGATAACGCCCACCGCCATAGGTCTCCACCCCGGTCGTCTTGTCGGCAAAGATGATGAAGAGCTGCTCGGCGCCGGGCTCCGCCAGCACGTCGAGGCGCAACTCCTGATCGTCGACTTCGAAGAGGACGGCCCCCCATGACACCTGCCGGCTGATGGTGCCGAGCTCGGTGGGTATGGAGATCTCCTTTGGCGGCTCGTAGGCTTCGAAGCGTGCCGCAACCTTCCAATCGGCCGAGACCGGATAGTGATCGATGGCCCGAAATTCGGCTCTTGCCGGGTGGCTCGGGTCCTTCAAGCGGACACCGAACCTACCGTCTCTCTCGATCACGTAGAAGCTGATGTTGCCGGCTTCGAGGATGGTCGGCTCCCCTTGGGTGTCCGCCAGCAGCGGTAGCGTGGAAACCAATTCCCCCTGATGGAGAATCTCGGCCCCGGGCGCTGCCGCGAATCGAAGCTCCTGCCCCGATAGAAAGATGGCGCCGGCATAGGGTGGGGCTTTCCCCGCCGGGAAGACAACCGTGCTCGAGGGGTCGGAGCCGATGTTGTTTTTCCCCTCGCTCAGCCAATACAGGCCGATCAGGGTCAGCCAGCCGTCGTCGGCGGTGAGCCGATCCAATCTGTCGCGCCTCCAGGTTTCGATCTCGCGGGTGTGCGACTCCGGATTTGTCTCCTGGGCGGCCAGGGGCGCGGAAACGGCTGCCAACAGCGCAACGATCAGCGGCACGGCCAGCGACTGATGACGGCGGCGAGAATCGTTCTTGGGTCGCATATCGGCTCCTTGCAGCCGGTCAAAGATAGCATCGGTTGTAGGGCAGTTGAAAAGAATCGGCCACCGACCGATTGACAGCGGTGGTTTCAACCCAGATCATTGTTGCCTAGGAAGATGGATCCACGGGGAAAGATCGCTTTGGTGACAGGGGCGGCGCGCAGGCTCGGCCGTGCGATTGCCACCACCCTGGGGCGAGCCGGTAGCCACATCGTTGTTCACTACTCGAGCTCTCGGCAGGAGGCGGAGGAGACAACTGCAGAGATTCGTCAGCTCGGTGTCGAGGTGCTGCTCGAGCGCGCCGACCTCGGCCAACCCGAGGAGGTCGACGCCCTGTTCGACGCCGTCGGGGAGCGATTTGGGAGCCTCGACATCCTGGTCAACAGTGCGGCCAGTTTTGTCCGCAGACCCTTTGCCCGGATCACGGTCAGCGAGTGGGACACCGTCCTGGCCCTCAATCTGCGGGCTCCCTTCTTGTGCACTCAGCGCTCGGCAGCGCTGATGGCGGCATCCGATCGGTCGACCGGGGAGCCCGGTTTGGTGGTGAACATGGTCGATTTGAGTGCGGTACAGGCCTGGCCGGGGTATGCGCACCACGGGGTCTCGAAAGCGGGATTGCTCCATTTGACCAATATCGCCGCGCGGGAGCTGGCCCCCGAGGTACGTGTGAACGCCATTGTCCCGGGACCGATCCTGCCGCCAACGGGGATGGAGGTCGGCAGCGACGAGTGGCATCGGCATGGAATGAGGGTGCCTCTCCAGCGCACCGGCAGCCCGGAACAGGTCGGTGAGGCGATTCTGTTTTTGACACGGAACGACTATGTGACCGGCGAGACCATATTCGTCGATGGTGGCGAGCACCTCGTCGGTACGGGGCACCGCGCCGACGGCGGAGTCAGGGAGAAATCGTAGCCATGGCCACACACGACAGAATCTTGATCAAAGATCTTCATTTGCGTGGGATCGTGGGGCTCAACGAGTGGGAGCGGAAGAAGAAGCAGGACATTCTGATCAACCTGGAAGTGCTGTTCGACACCCGGGCCGCCGGCAAATCCGATGCGGTCGAGGACTCCATCAATTATCGGACCCTGACAAAGGACATCATCGCCTACGTCGAGGCCTCCAGCCATTTTCTGGTGGAGGCCCTGGCGACCGCTATTGCCCGGATAGCCGTGATCGATCATCGAGCGGAAGGAGTTGTGGTTCGGGTCGAGAAACTGGGGGCGCTTCGCTTCTCCTCCTCGGTGGGGGTAGAGATCGAGCGTCGCCGCACCGACTTCGATTAGCCTGCCTTGCACCAGCCCCCGTCCTCATCGCCCTGGGCTCGAACATCGAGCCGGAAGAGAACCTGCCACAGGCTATCTCGTTGCTGAATCGAGAGTGCACGGTCGAGGCCGTGTCGCCGGTCTACGCCGCCGAGCCGGTGGGGAGCCCCGAGGCCCCCATGTTCCTCAACGCGGCGGCTCGGATAAGCACTGCTCTGTCGCCGCAGGACTTGAAGTACGGCGTGCTGCGCCCGCTGGAGGAGAGGCTGGGAAGACGGCGCTCCGCCGACCGCTATGCACCCCGCACCATCGACCTGGATATCGCTCTCTTTGGGTCTCTGGTCATCGACGATCCGGCGCACGGTCTGGTAATACCCGACCCCGAGATCGCCACCTGTGCGCATCTGGCGCTGCCCCTCGCCGATCTCGAGCCTTCATTTAGACACCCGGTGTCGGGTGAGATGCTGTCGGAGCTGGCGGCGGCCTTCGCCGACAGCGAGTCGATCCGACTTTTTGACAAGCTCCGCCTGCAGCCCGGGTAGCGGGCGCACTGACGGACGGATGTGGAGGTAGTCGGGCTCCCGCTCAGGGAGTCTCGTCGGGGATGCTTTCGGCGTAGGTCGCCTGGACCTCGTCCAAGTAGACTTCCCACCTGCTCAGATTGAGGCCGACGAGCAGAACCATCAGCAAGACCATGGCTATGGCCGTCATCAGTCTGGGCTTGTAGTGGGGCTGGTTGGTGAGCACGAACCGGATGTGAGTCACCAGATCCCAGGCCGCGAGCACGCCGATCATCACGGCAATGATCAGGAAGGTCCAGTTGACCGTCGGCAGATCCTCGACTGGGCCAAGATCCTTGAGATTCGGCGCCGAGGCGAGCCAGATCAGGTTGCCCACGGCGTAGATCACCGTCAGCGCCATCAGGGCTCCGTAGGTCACCAGGCGGGAAACGTTCTGGGTCCTACCCTCGCGGCGGGCCTGGGAAAGACCGAGATACTGGGCGGCGGCAAGCAGAAAGATGGCGGCCGCCAAGCCTACTTCCAAAAGCACAAGCGTCTTGATCATGGCAATGGAGTATATCCCTTGAGTTTGTCTACGGCTGTGGCAAAGGCCACGGTCGGCAGAACGGTGTGACAGGCGGCTTTACTGGTCTTTCCAGTTTTGAGGCCAGCGGACGAACAGCCCGTCGGCCCACACGATATCTTGCTTGTAGTCGGTCGAGACGAAGGGCGCCATGCTGTAGGTCGTGCCGGAGAAGAGCCCGTCGCTGCCGGGGCTGCGGATCGCCAGAGCGTCCTCGTCGTTGAAGTCTATGATCTTCATGTAGTAGTCGAGATCGCTGCCCCAGCCGTCGGAGGCGGGAACGGTGGAGAGATAGACCGGGACCATGATGGCGTCGAGCTCTTCGTGGGTTATGCCTTCGAAGTTCTCGAGATCCATGACGTCGGTGGCGCTGGCACCGGCGGCCGCGGCGCCGGCCTGATCGGTCATCCAGTTCATCATGGCTTTGCCGATCGAGTTGACATTGGCCATCGTCTTCCGCTGCTTGGCCTTCTGCAGCGATTCGAGATAGTAGGGCAGAAGAACGATGAAGATGAGCCCCACAATCGTGACGATGACGATCAGCTCAACTGCAGTGAAACCTTTTTTTTGTGATCTGCGCATTTCAACCCCCTCAAGCGGGTGAGAATTTCCAGCTCTGGGCGACGAGCGCCTAAATTTTGCCGGTGTCATAAAGTGCAAACCCGATGCCAGTTGTAATTTCCCGGTTGCCGAGATTTCTGGGGAGTTGTCCGGCAACGCGTGACAATCGATGTCAGGTTCACCACGGCGAAATG
>SBFI01000389.1 GCA_006227875.1 Acidobacteriota bacterium | reverse complement strand
TGGCTGCCCGGGTTCGGGACCGGAGGGGGCTCACCGCAGCGGAGCCATCCTCCCGCGCAGCGGAGGGGAGCCCCCGGAGGATCCGAGACCGGGCCACCACCACCCGTCCCAGAGACGCCAGGGATCGGCCGGCCGGCACGGAAGCTGGCCGCCCCGGCCGCCGGTGGACTAGTCAGCTTGGAGGTCGGCGGCGATCTGCTCGACTTCGGCCCAGACCCGCAGCGTGTTCTCACCACAGATCTTGCGGATCTCCGCCTCGCTGTAACCGCTGTCGAGCAGCTCGCGGATGAGACTCGGGTAGTACGAGACATCCCTGAGACCGGTGGGTGTTGTCCCCCCGACGCCGTCGAAATCCGAGCCCAGACCGACGTGGTCGATGCCGGCGAGCTCGACGACGTGGTCTATGTGGTGCGCGACATCGGCGACATCGGCCAGGATGGGTGGATTCTCCTTTCTATACGCCTCGATGAACTCCACCGCTTCCTCGCTCTCCCACTCCAACCCGTTTGCCTCCAGATACTCGTCGACGACCTTCCACATCTCCTCCGAATGCAGATAGGACTCCTCGGTCAAGAACGCCGATCCGAAGTTGATGTGGATGACACCTCCTTGCTCACCGAGTCTCTGAATCATCTCGTCGTCCATGTTGCGCTCCCAACCCGGTGTGTACCGGCGGCAGGAGGAGTGGGAGGCAATGACCGGTGCCTGCGACTGCTCGAGGACCTGGTAGAAGGTCTCGTCCGTGACGTGGGAGATATCGATCATGATCCCAAGTCGATTCATCTCGGCAACCACCTCGCGGCCAAACGGGCTCAAACCGCCCCACTTCCCCTCATCGGCGTAGGAGGAGTCGCAGATCTGATTGTTCTCACCATGGGTCAGCGTAATGTAGCGGATCCCCCGCTCGTGAAAGTGGCGGAGATTCTCCAGGTCGTCCTCGATCGGCGCGCCGTTCTCCATCCCCATCGGCAGCGAGATCAGCCCCCGGCTCTTGTTCTCCCGCACATCGGCCGGTGACATCGCCGGCGCAAACTTGTCGGGCCAGTCCCGGGAGAAGCTCTCCACCAGATCGATCAGCTGATCGGCGTATTGCCGCGCTCCATCGGTCTCCTGGTAGGAGGCGGGGACATAGATCGACATGAACGGCGCGTCGAGACCACCGGCGACTGCCCGCGGATAGTCGAAGTCGCCCCCTTCGGTGCGCACCGAGATGTCCTCCATCTCCTCCATCAGCCGGTAGGGCACATCGACATGGGTGTCGACGATGACGAGCTCCTGTGCCAGTTGCTCGCTGCGGGCCGCACGCTCATCGATCACCGGCGGCTCTTCGGCGCCGCGACAGCCGGCAAGGATGACGACTAAGACGAGGGCGACGGATGCCGTGTGTTTGGATATCGCTGTCGTACTCAAATCTCTGGCTCCCCGTTCTGTCGATCTTCCTGTCGGTATTCGGTCTCTTCAGCGGTGCGTGGCAACAGCAACCAGAGCCGCCCCGGGTGTTTCATGTGCCCGGAGATGTGCGCTGCGATCTGCCCGGGGCCCCAGAATATGTCACCACGAACCGGACCACGAATCGCACCACCCGTGTCCTGGGCCACCATCAGGCGTCGAAAGGCTCTATCGGGTGCGTCGGGATCGCCCGCCGGTGCCGCGGTATCGACCCACACCGGGAGACCCAGCGGTACAAAGGTCGAGTCGACCGCCAGCGAACGCTCCGGTGTCAGCACCACCCCCAGGCTTCCCACTGGCCCCTCCTCCTCGAGCTCGCGAAAGAAGACAAACGACGGGTTCTGAGCCAAGACCTCGGGAGCTTCCTCCGGATTGGCCTCCAGCCAAGCCCGGATGCTCTGCAACGACACCTCTTCCAGTGTCATGACCCCACTATCGACCAGTGCCCTGCCGATGGCGAAATAGGGGTGGCCGTTCTGACCGGCGTAGCCGACCCTGAGGAAGCCGCCCTCCTCGAGCTCCACCCGGCCCGATCCCTGGACATGGAGAAAGAAGGCATCGTAGGGGTCGTCGACCCATGCCAACTCCAGCTCGCGGTCCGCGAGCCCGCCGGCCTCGATCTCGAACCGATCGAGGTAGGGGGACAGAGCGCCGTCTTCCACCCGGCCGGCAAGTCGACGGCCGCGAAGATCCTCGCGGAAATCACCGAGATTGACCGTCACCAGCTCTGGTGGACGGCGGTAGAGGGGAAACCTATACCTCTCGGTCGGTCGCCGGCTGCCGGCGAGGGTCGGCTCGTAGTAGCCGGTAAACAGACCTTCCGGCTCACCCCGATTGCTGACCGCATAGGGACGGAGCTCGGAGGCAATCAGTGCCCGCAGCGGCTCCTCGTCACCGGGCCCCAGCTCGCCCAGCCGCACACAGATGCCTTGCCAGTGCTCGAGGCGAAGAGCCGCGCCAAAGGTGTCGCCGTTGTCGGTGTCCGCGTCCGTCCAGCCGTTCACGACCTCGCAGGATCGCCGCAGGGCGGGAAGCGCCTCCGCCAGCAGATCCTCCTCCCAACCCGGCAGGTCGGCGAGCTCGACGGCTTCGAGCACGATCCGGTCCGGTTCGACTGCCGCCGGTGCCGCCGCGATGGGCGACGCCTGCCGGAGCCGACCCAGTCGCCAAAGCGACCAGGCTGCCAACCCGCCGGCGGCCACCGCTACAAGTCCCAACACCAGGGCAAGCCGACGCCAGTACGCGACACTTGCGCGCTCAGACACAACCGGAGTCTACAGGTTGATTGGCCGGTGTTTCTCAGCCGGAGGCCAGAAGGGTCTTGACCAGCTCGGAGTCGAGAAGGGCGGTCCAGTCTATCCCCCGGTAGTCGAGATAGACATAGGCCGCGCCGAGGAGTATCAGGAAGAAGAGAAACAGCTTGAAGCGTCGCCGTCGCCGGGCCTTACGCGCCGACTGCGCCTTCCAGGGGCCCTGCTTTCCCTCTATCTTGGCCGTATCCCCATTCTCAACCCCGTTCCGTATGACCAGGAACTCTGCGGTCTGGAGGGATTCGAGATCCGACTGGGTGATCGGCTCTTCCGGTATTTCCGCTTCCGGCCCCAGCGCCTCGCGGGCCTCGGAGTCGAAGTCGAAGACCACCCCACCCTTCGCCAGCTGCTCCTCGACGACCCGGTGGATGACCTGACGGCTCTCTTCGTCCAGCTTCAGATAGCGGATACCCATCCCCGGGGGTCTGTTGATCCCCTCTTCGGCACGGCGTACCCACACGACTTCGCCGATGCCGTGCACGAGTCTGCGCTCGTCGCCCAGCCAGATCTCGAATATGAAGATCGAGCCCGCGGGCTTCGGATCGTCGGTCTTGATAAAGATGCCTTTGAGCGACAGGTTGGCTGCGTAGTCGATGAAGAAGCCGCCAAAGTGGTCGAACTTGAGGACTACCTGGCTGTCGACCGGAACCCGCTTCGACTCCAGCTTGACCAGCTCCGGAGCGTTGTGAGGGGTATCCGTCGTGGACTCGATGAGATTCATCGCCCGACTAACGTCATCATTGTCCGAACCGCTTGCCACGCTACGCTACCCCCTTGCCGACTGCAGCGGAGTGTTTCACAGAGATCATCGGCTTGCTGTTCCTGCAATTGCGGTCGGTCAACCTCCGATATAAGACATCTCGATCCGCCGCGCCCCCTCGGTTTCGGACGAGCGAATCTCCGAGTACCGATCCTCGCGTGCCGACCAGACACGTCGGATGATCTCACTCAGCTCCTCGTCGCTGGCACCCTCCCGCAGCGGCAATCTCAGATCGGTGCCATTGACGGCAAACAGACAGGTATAGATCTTGCCGTCCGCCGACAATCGCGCGCGTGTGCAATCGCCGCAAAAGGCCTGAGTTACCGAGGTGATGACCCCGATCTCTCCACCGCCATCCCGATAACGCCATCGCTTGGCAACCTCTCCCCGATATTCCGACTCCACCGGCTCGATCGGCATCTCCGCATGGATCATTTCGACGATCTCGGCACCCGTTACCACTTCATCCATCCGCCAGCCGTTTGTCGTCCCCACATCCATGTACTCGATAAAGCGAGGGATGTGGCCACTGCCTTTGAAGAAACGGGCAAAATTCACCACTGTGTGCTCGTTGATGCCCCTTTTGACCACCGAGTTGACTTTTATCGGGGTCAGACCTGCTCGCGCCGCTGCCTCGATCCCCTCCATAACAGTGGCCACCGAGAAATCGACGTCGTTCATGCGGCGAAAGGCCTCTTCGTCCAGCGAATCGAGGCTGACGGTCACTCTCGACAAGCCCGCACCGGCCAGCTCCGCCGCCATCTCTGCCAGCAGCGAGCCGTTGGTGGTTGCCACCAGCTCGACCCCGGGGATCGCCGACAGCTTGCCGACGAGCACCGGCAGATCCCGTCGCAACAGCGGCTCGCCACCGGTCAGTCTGATCTTCTCCACGCCAAGACCGTGGAACAGGCGCGCCACCCGGAAGATCTCTTCGAAGGAGAGGATCTCGGAGCGTGGGAGAAACTGGAAGCCCTCGCCAAAGGCCTCACGTGGCATGCAGTACCGACAGCGGAAGTTGCAGCGGTCGGTCACCGAGATGCGCAGATCCCGCGGGCTGCGCCCCAACCGGTCCTCGATTTTTTCCGACTTCACGGTCCCAGTCTATCGAAGCTCTTCGATCTCGATATCGGGCACCGTCACCAGGGTCTCTCCGGGCAGACCGGTGGGTGAGCTCCGGTTCGCGAAAGGTGTACAATCAGAGTGCTGAGACGTGACGCGATCCACCAACACAAATTGCAGGCTGAGGAGGATCTGATATGAGTCTTCTGAGCCGGGACGAGCTGAGGTCGATTGTGCAAGAGGCCCAGCCTCCGTCGGTGTCCATCTACCTTCCGACCCATCGAGCAGGCGCCGAAACCCAACAGGGGCCGATACGTCTGAAGAACCTGCTACGACAGGCCGAGAGCAGGTTGGACGCCCGGGGAACACCTCAGGAATCGATCGACCGCACACTGGGGCCCGTCCGGGCCCTGCTCAAGAACACCCCGTTCTGGCAGCACCAGGACCACGGCCTGGCGATCTTCGCCGGCGCTGATTCTTTCCATCTCTACCGCCTGCCGCTGGCGGTCGAGGAGCTGGCCGTGGTGGGAGATCGAATTCACCTGACTCCATTGCTGCCGCTACTGACCCGCAACGGGAGGTTCTTTGTCCTGGCTCTGAGT
>SBFI01000427.1 GCA_006227875.1 Acidobacteriota bacterium | reverse complement strand
TGGCGGAGGATCGCCGCCTTCTTTGCCTTTGGCCTGGCGCTCAAGACCCTGCTGGCCACCACCACCGTCCAGAGCAACTCGATGGCGCTGGTAGCGGCCTCCGAGCTGGGATGGAGACCGATCGCCACCTGTCTCGCGGTGGCGCTGGCCACCGGTGCCGTCATCCTCGGCGGGGTGCGCATTATCGCTCGGGTGTCCGAGTTTCTGGCTCCCTTTATGGGGCTTCTCTATCTCGCCGGCGCCGCGGGTGTGCTCTTTGTCTTTCGCGACGCCCTGCTGCCCGCGCTGGGGCTGGTATTCGAGCACGCCTTCTCACCGGTGGCGGCGACCGGTGGATTCCTGGGCGCCGGTGTGCGTGAGGCTTTCCGGTTTGGCGTCGCCCGGGGTGTCTATTCCAACGAGGCCGGCACCGGCTCGGTGCCGATCGCCCACGCCTCGGCCAAGACCAACGACCCCATCCGCCAGGGAAAGGTGGCGATGCTCGGGGTGTTCCTCGACACTCTGGTCGTCTCCTCGGCCACCGGGCTGGCGCTGCTGGCAAGCGGGGTCTGGACCTCGGGTCTCGACTCGACCGTGCTCACCGCGGAGGCCTTCATCTCGGGTCTGGGGCCGAAGGGCGGGCCGCTGGTACTCGCCGCCTCTCTGCTCTTCGGGCTGACGACACTCATCACCTGGGCCTTCTACGGCGAGCAGAGCGCCGTCTACCTGCTTGGCCCCAGGGTACGAAAGCCCTATCGGGTTTTGTATTGCGTTGCCATCCTCGGCGGCGCGCTCGCCGGCGCCCGGGCGATCTGGGCCTGGGCCGATCTCTTGAACGGCATCATGGCCATCCCCAACCTCATCGCCCTACTGGTGTTGGGTGGCGAGATCGGCAGGCTGCTGATGGGTGAGATAGTCTTGCCCGGATCGACTCGACAGACCGACGGAGAAAAGCATTGACCGAGTACTACCAGGATTTCTTGGCGCTTTTTGGTGACCACCAGTATCTCCGGGCGGGGGTGCTGATCGTCATCTTCCTGGTGATCGGCAAGGTGGTGGACTGGATCATCTCGCGCGGTCTCGCTCGCTGGGCGAGGAGAACAAAGACCGAGATCGACGATCAGATGATTCGCCTCATCCACCGACCGATCTTCGTCACCGTCGTGCTCATCGGGCTCTGGCTGGCCAGCCTCCAGCTCGACCTGCCCGCCACCTACGAGACTCTTCTCCACCGGATCATCAAGTCCTGTGCGCTTCTGGTCTGGGTGATCTTCGTGCTGGGAGCCTCCTCGCTGATCCTCGAGGTCCTCAGCAAGTTCGAAGACCGGGTGACGCTGATCCAGCCAAGGACCCTTTCTCTGTTCGACACCACCGTCAAGGTGCTGGTGGTGGGTGGTGGGCTCTACTTCCTGTTTCTCACCTGGGGAATCGATGTCGGCGGTCTGCTGATGACCGGCGGTATAGCCGGCATCGCCCTGGGCTTCGCCGCCAAGGACACCCTGGCCAACCTCTTTTCCGGCTTCTTCATCCTCGCCGACGCTCCCTACCAGGTGGGCGATTTCGTCGTGCTGGAGAGCGGTGAGCGGGGTCAGGTGACCGATGTGGGGCTGCGCAGCACCCGGCTGTTGACACGCGACGACATCGAGGTCACAGTCCCCAACGCCGTGATCGGCAACGCCAAGATCATCAACGAGAGCGGCGGACGATGGGAGAAGGAGCGCATCCGGGTCAAGGTGGGTGTGGCCTACGGCTCGGATGTGGACCGGGTTCGCCGGGTGCTGATGGAGATCGCCGAGGGCAACCCCTCGGTCGACGACGATCCCGAGCCCCGGGTTCGGTTTCGGCGCTTTGGCGATTCCGGGCTCGACTTCGAGCTCATGGGTTGGATCCACGAGCCGGTCCTCCGGGGTCGGGTCCTGGACGCCCTCAACACCGAGGTCTACAAGCGGTTCGCGGCGGAGGGAATCGAAATCCCCTATCCCAAGCGCGACGTCTACCTGCACCAGGTGTCCCCCTCCGAGGACGACTGAAACCTGGATCGGCGCCGGCCGTTTGGAAGGCCGGATGGAGTGCCTGGCATGACAAAACCCGGATTCTTACCCCTCCCCGACTTTCAAGAGCTGCCGCCCGAGGAGATGGCGGCCCGGGCCAGCAGATTCCTGGCCGATATGAAAAGAAGGAGGTCGGTAAGACATTTCTCCGACCGGCCGGTTGCTCGAGAGGTCATCGAAGACTGTCTGCGGGCGGCCAACTCGGCCCCCAGCGGCGCCAATCGCCAGCCCTGGCACTTTGTCGTGGTGGCGGAGCCGGAGACCAAGAGCCGTATCCGGAGCGCGGCGGAGAAGGAGGAGCGGGAGTTCTACGAGCGGCGGGCGCCCGAGGAGTGGCTGGAGGCCCTCAGACCCCTGGGCACCGACGAGCACAAGCCCTTTCTGGAGACGGCACCCTATCTCATCGCCATCTTTGCCCAGCTCCACGGCGTCGATGCCGAGGGTAGGCAGTTCAAGCACTACTACGTCAACGAATCGGTCGGCATCGCCACCGGGATGCTCATCACCGCACTGCACCTCGCCGGGCTGGCCACCCTGACCCACACGCCATCGCCGATGCGGTTTCTGAACGAGATTCTCGACCGGCCCGCGCACGAGCGGCCCTACCTGCTGCTGGTTGTCGGCTATCCAGCCGAGGATGCCGTGGTGCCCGATATCGAGAAGAAGCCGCTGGAAAAGGTCACAACCTTTGCTTGACGCCTGCATTTCGCTGGTCTTTTGGCAAAAAATCGTGTTAGACTCCGCAGGTCCACGGAGACTTCGGTTCGGAGGCAGCGGAGAGATTACGCGGCCCGGAGGGGTACGGGGATATCCTCGCCGCCACGAACCGCAGGGATTTCAAATCAACTCACGTTAAGGAGCGCAGATGAACAAGAGCGAGATGGCTGAAAAGCTGGCCAGAAAGTGTGATCTTTCCCAGGCCAAGGCACTCGAGATCGTCAACACCATGTTCGGTACCAAGCCGGGCGAAGGCATTATTGCCATCGAGTTGGATGCCGGTGGCAAGGTCCAGCTTCCGGGTTTCGGCGTCTTCGGCACGAAGAGCCGTGCCGCCCGCCAGGGCCGCAACCCAGCGACGGGCGCGACGATCATGATCGCGGCCAAGAAGTACCCGTTCTTCAAGCCCGGCAAGGGTCTGAAGGATCGGATCGCCGAGTAAGCTGTCTCGGTAGGCTGGAACGGTCAGCCTTCCCCGTCCGGGACCCGGAGGGGAGGTAGGCTGCAGCGAGATGATCGCTGCGCCACGACTCACCACCGCTTGGAAACAAAAAAACCCCGCTGCGCCCTGTGCGCAGCGGGGTTTGTATTTCTCTGGAGCCGGCTTTTCGCGCCTACTCCTGCTGCCAGTTGGGCAGCCGTCCCGGAGTCCACGGCCCACCGGCCGCCTCGAGATCCTGCTCCAGCTGGACGAGGTCGTCACCGATGAGTGCCCGGAGCTTCGCCAGCACCTCCGAGAACTCCTCGCTGGCGATGTCATAGGCGTCGCGGTTGGTCTGGGTCGGAGCCGCGGTGGACGTCCACTGGGCACCCACGATCCGATTGACGCGACCGGTGATCGACATCGGTGTCCGCTCGCTGCGTGAGCTGACCACCTTGTCCCCCGACAGCTCGACCTGGATGTCCTCGAGCTGCGTCTCGAGGGAGAGGGCCCGGTCCATCAAGGCAGGATCGGCCTGCGGGGTATCGGTGATCGCCTTCTTGATGTGGCTGAGGCGGTTTTGGGCTTCATCCGCCGCCTTGACGGCTCCCAGCACCCCCCTTTGCAGCCTAGCGGTCTTCTGCTGGAAGGCGAGCAGCTCCGCTTTGTCGGCGGCCGCCAGGGTGGCGGTACCGAGCGGCACGGTGTCGAAGCTCTGGGTCTCGCCCACCGGCGTCACGACCCCGTCGACGATCTTGGCCAGCGACACCTGGTAGGTCCCGGGCACCACCATCGGCCCCTTTGGCGGCTGCCTGAAAGGGTTGTCGGCGGGAAAGGGCTCGAGACTGGTCGGGGTCGATGGCGGATACCGCAGATCCCAGGCCAGCCGGTGAAAGCCGGCCTTGGTGGGTCCGGTCAGGCGCCGCACCACGTTGCCCGCCGCGTCACGAACGGTGAGCATGACCACCGGTTTCTCCTCCCGATCCTCGGCCCGCAGATCGTCCCAACTCGGGTAGTAGACCGGCTCGCCCTTCTCCACCAGCTCTTTTTCCGCCTCCTGCCGGAGATCTTTGCGGGACTTCAGATCTTCGGCCAGGTAGTAGGTGATGACCGCGCCAAAGGGCGGGTTGGGCGCACTGTAGAAGGAATCACCCAGAAAGCCCTTGCCGGGCATGCCGAGGGGATAGCTCTCCATGTACATCCAGGCATCCTTGACCGGGAACAACACGGTGTCGTTCTCCAGCGTCTCCCGGTTCAGCCGGCGGAGCGGTGAGTAGTCGTCCAGGATGTAGAAGCCGCGGCCAAACGTCGCCAGCACCAGGTCGTTCTCCCGCTGCTGGATCTGCATGTCGCGCACGGCGATGGTCGGAATTCCCCCCTCGAGCTGAATCCACTTGCCGCCAGCCTCGAGGGTGAAGAAAGCACCGAACTCGGTACCTGCAAAGAGCAGGTCGGGATTTACATGGTCTTCGGCCAACGAGTAGACCGACCCCCGCTCCGGCAGATCACCGGAGATCGAGGTCCAGGTGGATCCGCGGTCGGTGCTCTCGAGGACATAGGGCTTGAAATCGGCGTTCTTGTGGTTGTTGAAGGCGGCATAAACGGTGTCGGCGTCGTGTTGTGAGGCGACGATGTAGCCGACATAGGTCGTCGATGGCACGCCGGGGAAGCTCTCGACCTTTCTCCAAGTCTCGCCACCGTCCTCGGTCACCTGGATCAGGCCGTCGTCGGTGCCGGCATAGATCAGACCCTCTACCAGCGGCGACTCGGCCAAGGACACGATGTTGCCGTATTGAGATGTCGACCGATTCTTGGCCACGGCGTCGACGCTCCACACCCTGCCCATGACCTCCAGACGGTTGCGGTCGATCTTTCTCGACAGGTCCGGGCTTACCGGCCGCCAGGTGTCCCCGCGGTCGTCGCTGCGGAAGAGCCGATTGCCGGCGAAGTAGAGCCGGGTGTGCGAGTGGGGGCTGATGATCAGCGGTGTATCCCAGTTGAAGACGATCGGCTCTTCGTCTTTGCCATGCTG
>SBFI01000106.1 GCA_006227875.1 Acidobacteriota bacterium | reverse complement strand
GGTTTCTGAAATAGCCCAGAAAGACGTGGGGACCACGCATCCAGACCTCGCCGTCGGAGGCGAGCTTGAGATCGGTCCCTGGGATGGCGTACCCGGCTTTGCCGGTGCGGTATCGATCGGGCTCGGAGAAGGTCGCCGGTCCCGTGCACTCGCTCATGCCATAGACCTCGAGGATCGGTATCCCGAGGCTGAGAAAGAACTCGAGGGTATGGCGTGAGATGGGGGCGGCGGAGGTGATACAGAGCCGGGCCCGATCCAGTCCCAGTTTGGCCCGCACCTTGGAGAAGACCAGCTTGTCGGCCAGCCCGTAGAGCATCGGCTTGCTCTCTCCCCGCTGGTCGGCGTAGCCGCCGGCAAGACCCTGGCGACGGGCCCAGGCGGCGATCTTCTTCTTCAGAGGTGGGTTCTGAGCCCCGGCAGCCTCGATCCCGGCCTGGATCTTCTCCCACACTCGGGGCACACCAAAGAAGAAGTGGGGTCGCACCTCGCGCAGGTTCTCGCCCAGCTTCTCCAGGCTTTCGGCAAACCAGCTGCAGGCACCACCCGCCATCGGTCCGTGGAGCGAGATGACCTGTTCGGCGATGTGGCTGAGCGGCAGATAACTCAGGACGCTCTCAGTGCTGCCGATACCAAAGGTCTCCTTTACCCGCTCGCCGATCCAGATGATGTTGTGGTGGCTGAGCATCACACCTTTGGGCGGGCCGGTGGTGCCGGAGGTGTAGATGAGGGTGCACAGGTCGTTTGGTCGCTGTGCGGCGATCCGCTCTTGAAGTCGGTCTTCGGAGACGTTGGCGGCGGACTCGAGAAACTCGTCCCACGACAGGACGCGGTTGTGGTCGCTCGAGCCCTCCATGAGAACGATGGTCTCGAGCTGCGGCAGCCGGTCCCAGACCGCTACGAGCTTCTCCAGATAGGAGACGTCCTCGACCACGGCCACGGCGGCGTTCGAGTGATCGGCTACGTACTCGCACTGCTCGGCGGTGCAGGTGGTGTAGATCCCGGCCGGCACCCCCTGCGCGGCTATGGCACCGATGTCGGCGAGGAACCACTCGGGCCGGTTGAAGCCCATGATGACGACGCCCTGTTCGGGCTGGAGTCCCTGCGCGATCAGACCCCTCGCCACCTGCATCGCCCCGTCCCGGTACTCGGTCCAGGTGATGGTCTCCCAACGACCTGCCCGCTTGAACTTCATTCCCGGCCGCTCGCCGTGCTCGCGGGCGGTGCGCTCGAGGATGTCGATGATGGTCTTGGCCATGGTCCGATCCCCCCTTCAGGAACCGACGTGCGGTCCCGTCTGTCCAATGTCCCCCTGTCTCAGTGTCGACTTCGTATTCTAGCTCGCTCGGTGCCGGCCGATAGGTGTCGTTACCTGGGCGTCTATTGTGGCCCGGTTTCGAGACCTCCGGGGGCTCCCCTCCGCTGCGCGGGAGATGGCTCCGCTCCGGGAGCCCCTGCGGTCCCGAATCCGGGCTGGCGGGGCGGCCGCCTGGGCCCCGGGTATTCGATCCGGCTCCGCAGCGAAGACGATGCTACGCCGGCCCGAACACCCGCGGCCTGACGGCGGCCGCTTTGGCGGTTCCCGGGTCACCCTCCCGCCCAGGTGGGAATGCCATTTTGGCGAGGAGAGTTGGGGAAATTCCAGGGCTGCGAGAAGCGAGAAGTCAGCGAATCCGACCGCGAGTGGTCTTCGAGTGCTAAATTCTGCTGTTTACGCGCCCTTTCCCCTGAGGAAGTGGGTGCGGATAGGAGGCCGGGCACCCTTTTTGAATAGGGCCCGGGGTGGGGTGCGGACCGTAGTTTGAGGGGGAATCGACTGACTAAGATAAACCTACTTGTCGCCGGACTTTTGCTGGCCGTGGTCTTGGGGGTCGTCTCGACCGAGATCCTGGAGGCTGTCGACGAGCCGGTCACTGCCGGGCCCATGGACCTCCAGATCGAGCTTCTGGACGGGGAGGGGAGACCCCTGGCGACAATGGCGGGCGAGCTCGAGGTGCGCTCCGGCGAGGATCTGGTCGGGGTGTCCGATCGCGGCTCGGTGGGGGCGAACTGGCGGGTCGTGCTCTATTTCGACCAGCTGCTGAGCGATTCGATCGTCTTTCGTAATGCCACCATCGAGTTGGCCGGCAAGGCGGTGGAGCTCACCCGCCTGGGACCGGTCGAGGTCGTGCTCGGCGGGGCCGAGGTGAAAACCGCCCTGCCGCCGACCCGAGATCCGGACGCCCTGAGACAGGCGCTGGGGTGGCTCCGCCTGCGCGAGGATGCGCAAGATCTGCAGGCAGGGATCCGGCGGGAGCTGCTCGCCTTGATCGAGCCCGAGGAGGAAGAGCAGGAGGGGAGCGCCGGCACCGTCGACCTCTCGCACGCAGTCGCCGAGGCACACGCTCAGGAGAGACAGGTCTTGCGCGGTCAACGGGAGAGACTCTTGACCTGGGCGGTGGAAAACCGAGCTCCGGGACCCAAGGCCCTCTTCTACATCGGTAGCGGGTTCGACGCCGAGCCGGCCGACTTCTACCGCTCGCAGATCGACCCGTCTCTCATCGGGCCGGTAGCCGGCGCGCTCCAATCGGGTCCCATCACCCCCTCGGTCGAGGAGCTCGGCCAGGTACTTTCAGTCTTTGGATGGACCACCTTTCCGTCGATGCCGCCGGTGCGTGAGGATCTGCTGCTCACCCCGGGTGATGATTCTCCCCAAGTCCAGGAGGGCGCCGACAAGGTGGACGTCATCTATCAAGATGGCCGGCTCGTCGACAAGACGACGATCGGATTCGATCCCACCAAGGTGCTCAGGGAGAGGCGCAAAGCCAGGGACGAGGAGGAGACCGGCCCGGTGCTGCTCAACCCGGTTGTCCCGCTTCAGGTACTGGCGCAGATCACGGGTGGTGAGGTCTTGGGCACCGACCTGCAACTGACCGACTTGCTGGAGAGGCTGCCGCAACGCCGCCAGGTGACGCTCGACTCTGACGGGTCCAAAACCGGAATGGAGAGGATCGATATCAGCGTGCTCGCCGATGCTGGAGAGGGCGAGTCCCCCGCGGTAGTGCGGTCGAGGGAGTGGGTGTCGGCGGTCACGCCCGAAGTCGTGGCGACGGTGAGGTCCCGCCAGCTACTGAACGACGAGATCGACGAAGGGGATCTGCCCGTCTCCGCGGCCCTCCAGCCTGCCGAGCCTGGGGCGGAGAATCAGGTGGTCATCCAGTTCGAGGCCTCTGCCGAAGTTCTGGAAAGAAGCGAGACGGTTCCTTTGCGGGTCAGCCTGGCCTCCGAGGACAGCGAGGGGAGGGTCGAGATCGATCATCAGCTGTTGGTGGCGGAGCCGGCGTCGGGGCTCGCCTTCCCCGACGAGGAGAGGAGCTTCGAGGACCGCGCCCTCGAGCTCTCGGTCCCCCTGAAGAAGGCTCCCGACGGGCCGGTGATGGTCCTGGTCGAGGAGCTGAGTACGGGGCTGTGGGGTGGTGTCTTCGCTTCGGTCTTCGAGTCGGCCGAGGCGGGCGCCATGGCGGTCGATGACGTGGCCTCCCTGGTCTTGCCGGCCCCAAAAGTCATTCACCTGATGGCGCCACGGCACATCCTGGCCATGGGCCAGACCACGCTGGAGACGGTGGTATCGGAGTCGGAAGTCGCCAGGGTCGACTTCTACCTCGATGGGGAGCGCGAGGCGGTTCGCCGATCCCGGCCCTTCTCGGCGGTTCTGGACCTGGGCCCTCTGCCCCAGCCGCGACGCGTCGAGGTCGTAGCCTATGGATCGTCCGGCGAAGAGCTGGGCCGCGACTTCCTGATCGTCAACGAGGGCTCCGGGGTATTTGGCGTGCGGATTGTCGAGCCGGTCCCTCACACCGAGTCCGGTAAGCCACGGAAGCTCGTTGGGCCGGTCGATGTAGAGGCCGCTGTCGAGCCTCGCCGCGGTGAGGGGATCGATCGGGTCGAGTTCTATTGGAAGGACTCGCTGGTTGCGACCCGCTACGCTCGACCGTTCAGGCAGAGGGTGGTCATTCCCGAGGACTCGCCAACCGGTTTCATTCGAGTGGTTGCCTATCTCGAGGATGGCGCCAGCTCTGAGGATGTCGTCTTTCTCAACAGCCCGGGCTCGAGTGAGCGCCTCCAGGTCAATCTCATGGAGCTCTACGTGGTCGTTACCGATCGCCGAGGGCATCCGGTGCGCGGCATGACTAAGGACCAATTCAGAGTTGCCGAGGCTGGGAAGCCGCAGGAGATCGCCACCTTCAGCGACGCCGGTGACCTGCCATTGACGGTAGGCCTAGCGATAGATTCCTCGGCCTCCATGTTCGTCAAGCTGCCGGATGTGCAGTTTGCGGCCGCCGAATTCATCCGCAAGCTCACCACCCGCCGGGACCGGGTGTTCATTGTCGGCTTTGGTGGCCAGCCAAAGATGGCGCGGACTACGACATCGGATCTCCCGGAGGTCGTCGAGTCCCTGAACAAGCTCCAGCCGAACGGCAAGACTGCGATTTGGCAGGCGATCGTCTATTCGTTGGTCCAGCTCCAGGGTGTGCCCGGCAAGAAGGCCCTTATCGTCTACTCGGATGGGGCAGACGAGGATCCCGACTTCTCCTACCGCACGGCCCTCCGCTTTGCGAGGCGGGTCGGGGTGCCGATCTATATCATCGTGTCCAACAATGAGATCGTCCGTACCGAGGGCAAGGGCTTGAGCGTTCGTGGATTTCTCGATCGGCTCGAGAATCTTGCCGAGTCGGTGGGTGGTCGGGTCTTCATGGCACGGGTGGGAGACGATATGGAAGACGTCTATCGAGAAATCGAGGAGGAGCTTCGCAGCCAGTATCTCGTGGGATACTACTCACGCGACATGGGTGGCAAGGAGTGGCGGCGGGTAGAGGTCGCGGTGGCCAAGCCGGGCCTCAAGGCGCGAACGATTGCCGGATACTTCAGATAGTCATGGGGATACTCGATCTTCTTGGGCTGGGTGAGCAGGCGGAGACCGCCGACGAGCAGAGTACGGAGACCGTGCGCAAGATTGTCGGCGAGCTGGAAGCGCTCGAACCCGAGTTGGCCCGGTACATTGCCGCATTTGCCTACATCATGGGACGCGTCGCCCACGCCGACCGGCAATTCAGCGTCGAGGAGACGCAGGCGATGGAGGAGATCGTTGGCAAGCTCGCCCATCTGCCCGAGGCCCAGGCCGTGCTCGTGGTCGAGATTGCCAAGTCCCAGAATCGTCTTTTCGGCGGTACCGAG
>SBFI01000366.1 GCA_006227875.1 Acidobacteriota bacterium | reverse complement strand
CGATGGGAGCCCTCCGAGGCGACCCGGCACTGCGTCGAGTGTCACGGGCCGGACGACATGTGGCACAACCAGGCCACCATGAACCACCAGCAAGGGCACATGGAGTGCCTGATGTGCCACACTGACCACACCAAGTGACGGTTCGGTTGGTCTCGCCGATCCTCGCCCTGGTCCTGGCACTGTCAGGATTCGCGTTGTTGGGAGGCGCCAGCGGTCCTGATGGTGTCGAGCCAATGATATGGACCAGGCTATTCGGTTGCTCTGCCTCGTTCAACCAGCGGTAGCCACCCCGAGGCTCGCTTGCCAGAAGTCCCCACCGGTTAGCTAGGCCGCCTCCGGGTTCGGCACGCGGAAGAAGATCGCGTAGAGCACCGGCACCACGATCAGGGTGAGGACCGTGGCGAAGCCGAGGCCGAACATGATGGTCACCGCCATGGCGACGAAAAACGCGTCCCCCAGGAGCGGCACCATGCCGAGGATGGTCGTCAGCGCTGCCATCGACACCGGGATCAGACGGCTGGTGCCCGAGTCGACGATCGCCTGGAACTGCTCCTTGCCGCTGCCCATCTGGAGGTCGATCTCGTCGATCAGGACGATGGCGTTCTTGATCAGCATGCCGGCGAGGCTCATCAGGCCGAGGAGTGACATGAAGCCGAACGGCTGGTTGAACATCAGCAGTCCGAGGGTCACGCCGATGATCGACAGCGGTACAGTGAGCCAGATGATCGCCGTCTTCTTCAGCGAGTTGAAGAGCCAGATCACCATCAGGACCATCAGACCGAAGAAGATCCTCATGTAGACCTGCAGTCCACCCTGGGCGCGGGCCGAGTCTTCGGCCTCCCCGCCCCAGGCCATGGAATAGCCCGGCTGGTCGAGGGCGATGATGTCGTTGTCGCGCACCGTGACGGTAGTGGCCGTCCACGCCTCCGGACTCACCTCGCGCCCCAGGAGCTGCGCCGTGTCGACTCCAAGCGCCTGCTCGATCTGCGGCTTGACCCGGGCGAAGAGCTGGCTCGGCAGGCCGGTGCGGGGATCGGCGTGGATCTTCACCATCTTGGTCCGGTCGCGGCGCCAGATGTGCGGATCCTCGAACTCGGTGACAAAGCCGGTCACGACCTGGCCCGTCGGAATCGCTCGCTGGGCGGCCGGGCTCCAGAGCTGCACCGCATCCAGATTCTCGAAGTCGATGCGCTCGTACTCGGGTGATCGGGCGACGATGGGCAGCAGCTCGTCCCCTTCGCGATAGACGCCCACCGTCGTCCCTTCGATGGCCGCGGCGGTCGACTGGGAGAGCATCGTGCGGCTGATGCCGGCCCGGCGCGCCTGCGCTTCGGCGAGCTGCGGCCGCACGACCTTGACCTGGTTGCCCCATTCGCTGCGCACTGCCTTGGCGTTCGGATCATCCAGGAGAATGTCTTTGGCCCGGCTCGCAAGCAGCTTCAGGGTCTCGGCATCGGGGCCGTAAATCCGCAGCTGGATCTTGCCCCCGGTCGACGGCCCCATGACGAACAACCGCACGTTGACGATCGCCTGGGGGAAGAGCTCCTCGAGCCGCTCCTGGAACTCCGGCGCCAGACTGGGGATGATCTTCGAATCTTCGACGTCGAGCAGGGTCCGCGCGAAGTGCGCAAACGCCGACTCGGGGGTGTAGGTGAGCAGGAACCGGGGCTGACCACCGCCGATCTCGGTGGTGACGTGCGTGATCTCCTCGCGCGTCGCGAACCACTCCTCGGCGCGCCTCATCTGCTCCGAAGTCTCCTCGATGTGGGTGCCGTCCGGGAACCAGAAGTCGACGTAGAACTGGGCGCGGGTGGAGTCGGGGAAGAAGCTCTTCTTGACGCCGCCGAAGCCGATCAGCGAGAGCACGAACAGACCCACCACCACCGCGACGGTGACCCAGCGGGCCTTCATGCACGCCGACAGGAACTTCTGGTACAGCTGGAAAAAAGACCCCCCGTAAGGGTCCTCCGCCTCGCCCTCAGTCGGCTCCGCGGTCTTGAGATACGTCTTGCAGAGCAGCGGCGTCGAGGTCACGGCGGTCACCCAGCTCAGCGTCAGCGAGATGAAGATGACCGAGTAGAGCGCCCGGCAGAACTCGCCGGTCGAGTCCTGGGAGGTGCCGATCGCGGCGAAGGCGGCGATGGCGATAAAGGTGGCGCCGAGCAGCGGTACCCCCGTCTGCCCCACCACCTCGCGGCCGGCGGTGAGGGCGTCGACCCCCTGCTTCATCTTCACCCGCATGCCGTCGGTGACCACGATCGCGTTGTCGACCAGCATTCCCAGCGCGATGACCAGGGCTCCGAGCGAGATCCGTTCCAGGGTGACCGACTGCAGGCCCATGAAGATGAAGGTGCCCAGGATCGTCAGCAGCAGCACGAAGCCGATGATCAGGCCGCTGCGCAGTCCCATGAAGACCAGCAGGACGACGACGACGATGGTCACCGCCTGCGCCAGGCTCACCAGGAAGCCGTTGATCGCCGCCGTCACAGCCTGGGGCTGCAGCGAGATGGGGTGAAGCTCCATCCCCAGCGGCGCCAGGGCCTCCAGCTCCTCCAAGCGCTGTGCGAGCCCTTCGCCCATGGTGATGACGTTGCCGCCGGAGACCGTCGAGATCCCCAGGCCGATAGCCGGTTTGCCGTCGTAGCGCAGCAGGGCGGTGGCCGGCTCGCGATAGCCGCGGCGGATGTCGGCCACGTCGCGCAGATAGACCAGGCGGTCGGAGCCCGGTCCGACAGCGCTGACCAGCAGCTCGCCGAATTCCTCCTCCGATTGGAACTCCCCGGTCGGATGGACCGGCAGGTACTCGGTGCCCAGGGTCACGTTCCCCGCCGGCACCGCCAGGTTGCGGGCCGCCAGGGTGTCGTAGATGTTCTGCGGTGAGATGCCGAGCTCCGACATTCGGTCACGGCGCATCTCGACATAGACCACCTCCGGCTGGACGCCGTAGAGGATGATCCGCTTGACATCGGGCGCCTGTAGCAGCTCGCGCTGCAGGAACTTGGCGTATTCGTGGATCTCGCGAAAGGTGTAGCCCTCGCCGGTGATGGCGACGTAGACGCCGTAGACGTCCCCGAAGTCGTCATTGACGATCGACGGACCGGCGCCGGGCGGCAGGTCGCGCTGGTAGTCGTTGACCTTGCGCCGCAGCTCGTCCCAGACCTGGGGCAGCATGGTCTTGTCGTATTTGTCCTGGATGGCCACCTTGAGCTGGGAGAGGCCACGAGACGAGCGCGACTCCACGTACTTGACCTGGCCGAGCTCCTGCACCGCCATCTCGATGACGTTGGTGACCTCCTCCTCGACCTCGGCCGCGGTGGCGCCGGGGTAGGGGGTGATGACGATCGCCTCCTTGATGGTGAACTCCGGGTCCTCGAGCCGGGCCAGGTTGTTGAACGAGATCCAGCCCACGACGACGAGCAGCACCGTCATCACCCAGGTGATGGTGCTCTTCCTGATGCTGAGCTCGGCCAGATTCACGCGGCTTCCTCCTGCGGGCGACGGACGGACTCCAAGGGAGCGTTCACCCTCTTCGCCTCCCCGAGGGTCCAAAACCCTCCAACTCCTCGAGCGGCCGGACCTCCATGCCCTCGCGTAGCTGGGTCACCGCGGTCACTGCGATCGACTCGCCGATCTCGAGGCCGCTGGTGACCTCGATGCGGTCGCTCCCCCGAAGCTGGCCGACCGTTACCGCGCGCGACGTGACAGTGCGTGAGCTCGGGTCGAAGACCCACACATGGGAGTCGCCACCCTCGCCGACGACCGCGATCGCCGGAACGGTCAGAGGTTGTCCCAGGTCGATCGCGTCACCCGCGCGCTTGCCGGTAACCGTCGCGGTCATCCCGGGGAGGATGTTGACGTCTTCGGGCTGCGGCATCGTAAGGGTGATGCGGAAGGTCTGTGTCCGTGGATCCGCCTGTGCCGCCCTCTCCTTCAACCTGAGCTCGAACTCGCGTCCCCGCGCGGTATCGAAGCGAGCCACCGCCATCAGGCTCGGGTCGCCGATGATGCGGGCCACCAGGGCTTCCGGTAGGTCGACGACGACATCGACGCTCGACACGTCCACCAGGCTCATGACCGGCTCCTTGGGCCGGACATCCTGGAAATTTTCGACGAAGATCTTGCCGACGCTGGCGGTAAAGGGAGCCCGCAGTCTGCTGTCGCGCATTGAGGCCTCGGCGTCCTCCTCTCGCGCCCTGGCAATATCGCGCTCGGCGCGCGCCTGGTCGAGCTGGGCCTGGGATACGGCCTCCTTCTCGTAGAGCGACGAAAAGCGGCGGAAGTCGGCCTCGGCGCGCTCCCGCTCGGCGCGCGCACTCGCCAACCGGATCTCGAAGTCGCGCGGATCGATGCGCGCCACGATCTCTCCCTCGCGCACGGTGCCGCCCTCGCGCACCGGCAGCTCGATGAGGGGCCCGCCCACGCGGAAGGAGAGATCGACCTGATTCGCCGCTTGGACCCTGCCCGGAAAGCTCCGCTGCCGGCCGGCTTCGTCGCCGACGGTGACCAGCTTGACCGGTCGGACCACCGGCGGCCGCTCGGGTACTTCGCTCTCGCCGCAGCCTGCCGTCAGTCCGAAAACGGCCACGGCCGCCACGGCACATGAAATGGACCTACTCTTCATCAGCTGCTCCTTGCTCCGGCGCGGCCGTCTGCACGGCCACGATCGTGTTGGCGAGCTCCTCGCGCTCCCCCGGACTCTTCTCTTCCTCGAACCAGGAGATCGACCGTTGCAGCTCCACCAGGTCGATCAGGTACTGGTAGGTCGCTACTTCGAGCAATTGGTCGGAGGAGAACTTCTCGTTCTGTGCGGAGAGCAGATCGGTGACGTTGAGGATGCCCTCGGCGTACTTGTCCTGCACGATGACCAGGCTGGCGCCCGCCGCGCGGGCGGCCTCGAGAGCGAACTTGATGCGCGGGAACGAGTTCTCGACGAGACGCACACTGGTACGCGTGCGTTGCTCGACCCTCTGCTCGACCAGTTCGAGCTGCTGCTGGAGCCCTTCGAGGTCGACCTCCGCTTTTGCGATCTCGCTGGCTTTGAGGCCGCCCTGGACGATCGGGTAGGTCAGGTTGATCGAGAAGCTGCCACCCTCATCGGCGATGCCGGGGAAATCGACGTCGCCCTCACTGAGGTCTCCCGCGTAGTTGCCGACGAGGAAGAACGATGGCATGAACCAGGCGCGCTTGGCGCGACCGAGCTGGATCTCCTGCGCGGTGATCAGCTCGCGCACTGCTCTCGCCTCGGGCGAGTTCTC
>SBFI01000022.1 GCA_006227875.1 Acidobacteriota bacterium | reverse complement strand
TTATCTACCCCGCTTGGCCGAGTTGCAGGTCATCCGGGTCTGGACCGGCTTCCGCCCGGCCACGCCTGACGGTCTACCGCTGATCGGTCGCTGGCCCCCGGTCGATGGGCTCTGGATTGCCGCCGGCCACGAAGGGCTGGGGATCACCCTGGCGTTGGGCACCGGCCGTCTGCTGGCCGACTCGATCGCCGGACGACAGCCGTCACTCGATCCGGCCCCTTTTGCGCCGGCGCGGTTGGAGAGCTGACGTCGTGACCCGCATTCCTATCGTCATCGACGGCCAGACGGTCGAGGCCGAGCGGGGCTCCACCGTGGCCGCCGTATTGCTAGATACCGGCATCTGGGGTTTTCGCTCCTCGGTCCAAAACGAGCCCAGGGGGCCGGTCTGCGGCATGGGTATCTGCTTCGAGTGTCGGGTGACGATCGACGGGGTCCATCATCGCCGGGCCTGTATGGAGCTCTGCCGAGCCGGCATGGAGATCGAGACCGGTGGTTGAGACGCTCAGGGCGGAGGTGACCGTCGTCGGTGCCGGCCCGGCCGGCATCGCCGCCGCCTGCCGGGCGGCGGAGGCGGGGAGACGAGTCCTGTTGCTCGACGAGAACCCCCGGGCGGGTGGCCAGATCTGGCGTGGCGCGGACCGCAGGCGTGGTTCGGCCGTCGCCCGCCGCTGGCTCGCGCGGCTGGCGGACTCTTCGGCGCGGCTGGTCGACACGACAGCGGTCGTCGACCTCCTCGGCGACCGGGTGCTATTGACCGAGCGGCAGGGGGAGGCTCTGGTGGTCGAGAGTGAGCGGCTGGTCATCGCCAGCGGTGCCCGTGAGCTCTTTCTCCCCTTCCCCGGTTGGACTCTGCCCAATGTGCTCGGCGTCGGCGGTGCCCAAGCGCTGCTCAAGTCGGGCGCATCCTTTCGCCGCCGCACAGTCGTCATCGCCGGCTCGGGTCCGCTGCTGTTGCCGGTGGCCGCCGCTCTCGCCGGGGCGGGGGCCCGCCTCCCCTTGGTCGCCGAACAGGCCCCACACGCCCGAGTACGGCGATTCGCTCTCTCTTGCTGGCGCTTTCCGGAAAAACTCCTCGAGGCGGCCCGCTATCGTGCCGCCTTTCTGAGCACCGCCCTTCGCACGGGTGTTTGGGCTGTCGCCGCGCGAGGGGTCGAGGCGGTGGCGCTCACCGATGGGCGGCGGAGGCGGATCGAGCCCTGCGACTTTCTGCTGGCGTCCTACGGGTTGGTGCCCAACCTCGAGCTGCCCCGTCTTCTCGGTTGTGCCGTTGCCGGTGAGCGGGTGACGGTCGACGACCTGCAGCTGACGACGGTCGACAACGTCTATTGCGCCGGCGAGCCCACCGGCATCGGCGGGCTCGAGCTGGCGTTGGTGGAAGGCGAGATCGCCGGGCTGGCCGCCGGCGGCGCCGACCGCGAGGCCGCGGCGCTCATCGGGCGGCGACGCCGGCTGGAGCGGTTCCAGGCGGCGCTCAACAGCGCATTTGCGCCCCGCCGAGAGTTGGCCGAGCGAGTGGAGGCCGAAACCACCATCTGCCGGTGTGAAGATGTCGTCTCGCGGCGGCTCGACCCCGCCGGCAGCCTGCGCCAGGCAAAGCTCGCCACGCGGGTGGGGATGGGACCCTGTCAGGGGAGGGTCTGTGGTCCGGCCCTGGTATTTCTGCGTGGCTGGGAATCGGACCGGGTCCGACCACCTCTGCGGGTCTCTACTCTCGGTGTCCTGGCCTCCCGCAAGCCCCAGGACGGGAACTGAAAAAGCTCAGTAAACAAAAGGAAAAAAAGTGGTGTGCAGTGTCCGGTAATCGGACACGATCCGCCGCCTGCCGATACGCCCTTTGGGTATCTGGGATGTGGGCCCGCATACCGGCCCTCGTGTTCGAATATCGAACACTCCGGCGGAGCCACCGGGCGCAAAAAAGGGATCTTTTTGGCAGCCGCCGGTGTTTTTCTCCGCAATCGTCTATATCCAAGCAAATCAGTGCCTTAGGACCCTTTTGACAGCCCTCGGCGACCCTCTCCGAGCCCTATTTCGGGCGTTTCTAGCAATCTGGTCCGACTCTTGCTCCTCCGATCGATCGTCAGGACCTTGGAATCGAGGAGATCGGCGATGAAGAACCCAGACACTCGGCAGACCTCAGCGAGAGGCAACAGGAGCCAGCGGCGGTTGGGTATCACCCTGATGGAGATCCTGCTGGCGGTAGCGATTATCGGCGTTCTCGGTACCTTCCTCGTACCGCGAATTGTGCCCTCGAAAGAAGCCACCTGACGAAGACCATCAAAGAAATCGAGTACGCGCGCGACGTCGTCGAGACCTATATGGCCGACAGCGCCTGGCCCCCCGAGACCCTGGAGCAGGCCTATGACCAGGTGACTGGCGGCTCCCGCATACCCTCCAATCTCTTCTACTGTAGCGGTTGGCACACCGATCCCAACTCCGGTCACGGCAACGATTGCGACTTCGACGACCAGGACAACCCCGGAGAGAGCGAACCGGGAACCGCGACCGCCGGTGCCAAATACATCATGCGCACCGACACCGACCTCGCGCCGCGCTGCTCCAAGGTCGACTTTGTCTGGCTGCGCTGCTGCGGCGCCGCCCCCGAGGTGATCAAAACCGGCGAGTGGCACGGCCCCCTGCCAGGGTGGAGAACTTGGAAGGGGGGAGGTAATGACGACGGTACGGGAGGCAACTGAGAATCAACCTCGAGCCTCGGGAAGCTTCAACCCCTCACCGAGCCCCACCCCGTGATCTGGGTGGGGCTCTTCTTTGTCCTCAGACGATCAGGATCCACCGGCCGCCAGAGCGATCTGGGCCAGCAGCGCGCTCTCGTACTCTTCCACCGAGGCATAGGTGGCAAACGGTTGCGCCTGGAAGGGATGGAGATCCTCCGGGTAGAGCGGGGCACCGCTGCCGGCGAGGATCCGGCCGACGATGGTGAGAAACGCCCGGTTGGGATCGGTCTCGGACGGCAGCAGATGGCGGGGATCGAAGGTCCGGGTCGAGCAGCGGAAGGCCCTGAGCCGCCCCACCTTGGGGTCGGGTTTGTCGACAAAGAGGTCGAGGACAAAGTAGGGCTCCTGACCCGGCTCGCAAATCTCCGCCGCCCCCACCGCCTCCATCCTCTCGTCCTTCAGAATCATCGGCCCACGGCCCACCAGATGGAGGGTAAGACTGTCCTCTTCCATGCTGACCGGAATTGTGATGACCGACTGAAGGGAGAGATCCGGCCCCGGTGTGTCGTTCACTGACTCCTCCTCGCTGGTCAACGCTATCAGTTCTTTGCTCTCTTTTCGTACCTCGGGCGGTGCCGGCGGCGGGTTGTCGGCGGCCGGGGCGACATGCGCTTGACCGGTGACAAGGCTCTCGATCTCCGCCTTTGTTTGCGGTCCGAGCTCGGGATGAGAAAGCCCGGCCGTAGCGAGGCACCGCGCCAGCTCGCCGTCGCTGGTGGCGGCCGACCGTACAACACGCAGCAGCAGCATCGGCGGCAGCTCGGCTGTCCTGGGAACAACCTCGCGCAGAAGCGCGCACGCCTCCTTTTCTTCCTCCCGGTCCAGCAAGGCCAGCCCCATCAGGGCACACAGCCTCGGGGGCACCGGCGCCTCGGAAACCCATCCCTTGAGCTCGTCCCAGTGTTGGATGGCCAGGTCGGCTTCCCCGGCGCGCAGCTCCTGCTGGATCAGGTTCATCATTCGTGGTGCCGCCTTTGCCGGTTGCTCCAGCTCCAGCGCGACGTCCCACAACGCCAGCGCGGCGTCCCGGTTGCCGCCGTTGCGGGAGAGCTCCTCCTCGAGGATTCTCCAGGCCCCTTCGTGGTTACCCAGCTTGCGCTCTTCCGCCGCCTGCTCGAGGACCGGGTTCTCCTCTAGGCCGATCTTGGAGTGGATCTTGGGGGCCACCCATCGCTTCTCGAGATCGAGCGCTTTGACACCGAGAGCGAAGAGCGCGCCAAACATAAAGCCGCCTACATGCGCCAGATAGGCGACGCCACCGCTCTCACCCGGCATCGCCTGGCTGATGTAGTGCGAGACATAGGCCCAATAGAGCTCGTTGGCGAGCCACAGCGGGAGCATGATCCAGGCTGCGGCCTGGAAGGTACCGGTGTAGATGCGAAGAAAGAACCAGAGAAAATAGAAAAAGCGGATCTTGACCTTCCAGAAACGGACCAGAAAGGCCCCGACCACACCCGAAACGGCGCCCGAGGCCCCCACCATGGGCAGGGTGGAGTGGGGATAGGCGGCGACAAAGAAGAGCGCGGCAAAGATCCCCGCCGACAGGAAGAAGACGGCAAACAGGGGGCGGCCCCAGACATCCTCGATGGGCCCGGCGCCGAGATAGAAGATAAAGAGATTTCCCAGCAGGTGGAACCAGCCGATATGTAGAAACATGTGGCTGAAGAGCTGATGCAGACCAAAGTCGGCCGGCGTCAGACCCCAGCGTCGCACCGGGTGGCTGTCGAGTGTTTCGACCCAGGCACGCACCTTGGCGTCGAGGATCGCCTGCTCCTCGGCCACCACCTCGGGGTCGGGCTCTTCGCCCCCCATCGCATCGAACAGATCGACAAAGGCCGACAGCTCCGGGACCGCATCCAAGACCTCGTCGGAGTCCAGCTCGAGGTAGGGATGATCCATGTAGTACTGGAACGCGTCGCGGAAGAGCTCCGTCCCGTCGCTCGCCGTGCTCGACAGAAGATGCACGACCACGCACAGCACCATGATGGTCAGCGACACCACCGGCCAGCGCAACAGCGTGGCCCGCTCATGTGAGATGGGCAGGATCATCGATCCAATGTGGCAGAGGCCTCGAATACGGGCTAGGGAAGAGATCACAACTCGGTCGGTGCCACCTCGAAAAGCCGTCTTGTGGGCTACCATTAACCACGAGCACCAGCGGCGATCGACCGATCGCGGGTGCACTGCGAGAGGTCCACCTCGCGGCTCGACAGTGGGAGATGATCTTGTCGATTGGGTCCAGGTTCAGGCGGTTCCGCAAGCAACTCACTCCGCAGCTTGCCTGGGACATGTTCATGGTCTACCTGGCCATCATCAACGTCTCGCTGATCCTCTTCGACCTTACCTATCTCTGGCTCCGACCCCAGTATTTCCGTCTGCTTCCCGTTGTCACCGATATCTATGACCCGGTGAAGGGGATCGAGCCCCACCCGCTGACCGAGCGCTACCTCGAGATCGCCGACGAAACCGATGCCCTGATGGCCGCGGGGGTGTCACCCGCGGGCCTCGAACCGCAGCTCTCTGAGCTGCGCGAGTTGTCCGTCCAGACGGTTACCGAAGACCCTTTCGAGCGCTCGGGGCAGACGCGGAGCCTGATCCGCCTCCAGGTCGGTGCCAAGGACTACCTCCAACGCGAGGGGACTCTCGCGCCATCGACCCGCCTCTCCGGGCAAGAGGTGCTGGAGCTGTTCTGGTCACTCGAACCAAGCCCCGATCTGCTATCCGGCCGGTCGAGCTTCTTCCAAAGCGACCTCCGACCGTTGCTGGCGGTGAACTACCACCGGCGATACGATTTGGACGGTGAGCTGGTCGACAATTTCTGGATTATCGATCTTCCCTTTCTCCTCATCTTCGCCTTCGAGTTCGGGATCCGCTGGTACCTCTCGATACGCCGCTCGGACCTCAGCAAGTGGTTCCTGTTCCCGATCCTCAACTGGTACGACCTGCTGGGGATCATCCCGGTCAAACAGATGCGGCTCTTCCGACTCTTCCGCATTGCTTCGATCTACGTCCGGCTCAAGCGCAGTGACCACTCCGCTGTCGGCGACGATCCTGTCAGCCGAACGGTGAAGTACTTTGCCAACATCATCAGCGAAGAGATATCCGATATGGTGGCGCTCCGCATTCTGACCGAGACCCAGGGAGAGCTCCGAGACGGCACCCACAAGCGGATCATCCGTGCCGTGGCCGAGCCCCACCGCGACGCTCTGGCGGCCGAGCTCACCCAGCAGCTGCAGGGGCTGTTCACCAATCAGGAGATCCGCGATCAGGCCCGCGAATTCCTCGATGCCAATCTCGAGCAGGCGGTCGACAGCGCCGCAGCACTGCGTCGGATACCGTTGCCCGATGCCTTGCTGCGGGCGCTGGTGACGACCATCGGTCAGGCGCTTTTCGACTCCTTCGCCGACACTCTGGCGGCGACTCTCTCCTCGAATGAAGGACAAGAGACGCTGGAAAGAATCGTCGGCGAGGCCATCGACGGTGTCGTCGTCGGGCTGACCGAGGGCGAGCTCGAGGCGCTGGTACAGGAGATCTCCGTCGACATCATCGGTCACGTCAAGGAAGCGGTCGCGGTCCGCAAGTGGGCGCTGCCGGACAAACCCAGCCGGGTGCTGTTTACCGAAGATCTTGGTGGTGACTGATGCCGTTGTCGATGAGCCGGAAATCTGAACCTCCCAGGTGGCCGGCAGTCTTTGCGGTCACCGCCCTCGTCTTGGCATCGCCGGCGGGCCCTGCGGAGGAACCAGAGCCGACACTCTCGCGCGACATCCTCGATCGCTCACTGGCCCTGGGGCGGGAGTACCTCCTCAACAATCAGGAGCCGGAGGGCAACTTCCGTTACCAGTACCACGTCCTCGGCAAGCGATTCCTGCCCGGCGACAGCGAAGTGCGACAGGCAGGCGCTCTGTGGAGCCTCGCCCTCATCCATCAGGACGATCCCTCGGCCCCGACCGCCGAGTCGATTTCGAAGGGACTCTCCTTCTTCCGCCGGCACTCGCGGGTCACCGAGGATGGGAGACTGTATGTGGTTTATCCGGACTCGTCTGCCGGGCGAACCGGCACGGTGGCCCTGGTGGCGCTCGCGTTGATCGATTTCCTGAGAACCGTGGGCGACTTCGATGGGCGGCCCGAGCTCGAGGCGGAGCTCGACCAGTATCTCGAGTTTCTTCTCTCGTTGAAGAGGGCCGATGGTCACTTCTTCGGCGGCTATTCACACACCGACGGTCTGCCACTGGGCGAGCCCTCACCCTATTTCGATGGCGAATCGCTGCTCGCTCTGATCAAGGCCGCCAAATATCTGGATCGCCCTGGGCTGCGTCCCCTGATAATGGAGTCGGCGCCATCCATGTACCAGCGGTGGGTCGACTATGCGCTCATCGAGGATCCCGACAGCCCTCTGACAAAGGGCTTCTATCAATGGGGCTCGATGTCCTACTACGAGCTCTTTACCGCCAAGTGGCCGGGGACCGATGTGTGGGCCGACCGGGTCATCGAGATGGCCTACTGGATGATCGACGTCCATCGAACGCTGGAGCGCCGGCGCAACACCGCCTATGCCTATGAGGGAATCATCCCGGCCTGGGAGCTGGCTCGCCTCACCGACAACCCGAAAGCACAGAAGAAGCTCGGTGAGGTCATCACCACGGGGCTCGCAAAGCTGACCTCCTGGCAGATCGGGGGTCCGCTCGAGAACCCGTTTTTCGGCACCCGTCCGGTCAACGACCGCTACGCTGTGGGTGGTGTCATGAGCGCCGACGACGATCCGCTC
>SBFI01000438.1 GCA_006227875.1 Acidobacteriota bacterium | reverse complement strand
ATTGCACCCGACCGAGTGGCCAGGGGAACGGATGCCAGCTCTTCCGGGTTGTCCCAGCCTTCGGAGCGCAAGATGATGTTCATCCTCTTCTCGCCGTCGAAGTGCTCGCCCACCCACAGACCGTCGCCGAGGGTGCGCATGACGCCGGCCACGGTCTCACGCGTCCAGCCGGCCTCGATGATCCGTCGGTCATCCGGGTGGAGCCGCAGCTCGGGCTCGGCCAGCTCGGTTCCGGGCCAGGCCTGTACCTGGGCCCCGGGAATCGCCTCCGGTACCTGGGCCAGGGCACCACGTGCGGTGTCGAGCAGCGACTCGATGTCCGATGACTGCATGTGGACGGCGATATTCCGGTTACCCCCAAACCCTCCAAAGAGGTTGCCCTGGAAGACAAACGCTCGCGTGTCGGGGAAACCCGCGACCACTTCGTCGCGGACGATCCGCTCGAGCTCTTTGACCCGGCTCTGGTCCTTAGCCCGCACGCCGATGGTGCCGCCACCCGGCCAGACGAGGACGTAGTAGTTCTTGAGCGCCGGCTCCTTCTCCCCCGCCATGTAGGGCCGGAGCCTCTCTACCAGCACGTCGACGATCTCGCTCTCGATGGTCTCGATGTTCGATCCGGGTGGAAAGTTGAAATAGGCGTCGACCGCGTCTCTCTTTACCGGTGGCAAGTAGTCGAGGTTGGGAATCAACACCAGTGTGAGAATGATCGGAACCGACATCAGGACGCCGATCAAGACCAGACGGCGGCGCTGGGAGTCGGTGAGCTGGGTGATGCCGTTGGCGATCCGGCCCCAGAACTCCGCGTGACGATCCTCGAGCTTGACTCCCTTGAGCCATCTGCGGGCCGCCGTGGGCAGGATGGTCACCGCCACCAGCAATGAGATGGAAACGGCTATGGCAATGGTGAGGGCGAGGTCGGCAAAGAGTTGCCCCTCGACATCCTTGAGGAAGATCACCGGCAGAAAGATGGCCACGGTGGTGGCCGTCGAGGCCAGCAGCGCACCCCAGACCTGGCTGGTGCCCTCGAACGCGGCCTCGAGCGGTGAGCGCCCGGCTTCGCGCAGACGCACCACGTTCTCGAGCACCACGATGGCGGCATCGAGCACCATCCCGACCGCAAAGGCGAGACCCGCCAGCGAGATCACATTGAGGGTGCGTCCGGTCAGATTGAGAACCACAAAAGTACCCAGCAGCGAGATCGGTATAGCCGTGGCCACCAGAAGCGTGGCTCGCATCCGGCGGAGAAACCACCACAAGATGCCGATGGCCAGCGCCACACCCAGGGCCAGGTTGCTGGTCACCAAGCCGATGGCCCGGTAGATGAAGACCGAGGCGTCGAAGCTCTGGGCGATGGTCAGACCCTCGTCTTTCAGCGGCCCGTCGCGGAGCGCGGCCACCTCTTTCTTGACGTTGTTGAGCGCCTCGAGCACATTGGCACCGCTCTCTCTGTCGACGCGGATGGCGGTCGCCGGGTTGTTGTTCTGGATGGCGATGTTGGTGCGATCGCCGCGGCGCACGGCGATCTCGGCGATGTCGCCCAAATGAACCGGCCTGCCGTCTCGCCAGTCGAGCACCAGCTCGGAAAGCTCTTCGGGGCTATAGCGTCCGGCGAATCGGAGGGTGTATTGCCGTCGGCCGACATCGACGAAGCCCCCCGAAGCGTCGTCGGCGCGACCCGCGATCGCTGCCACCTGCGGGATCTCGATCCCCAGATCGGCGGCGCGATATGGATCGAAGACGATCTGGAGCTCCTCGTCGGCTCCGGCCATGATCTCCACCCCGGCCACGCCCGGCACTGTCTCGATGCGGGTCTTGACCACGTCCTCGATGAACCGCTGGTAGCTGTCCATGGTCCGGTTGTTACCGGGCAGCAGCTGGATGAAGAACCAGCTCAGCGCTTGATTGGCGCCGCCGCCACCACCACCGCCCAGCTGGATCTGGGGCGGGGTGGCATCGCGCGGCAGGGGTGGGAGCCGGTTGAGCCGGCTGATGACCTCGATCAGGGTCTCCTGCATGTCGGTTTCGAGGCCAAACTCCAAATTGATCCAACAGCCCCCGGGGTTGGCGTGCGCAGTCATCTCCTGGAGGCCGGGCAGGCCCTGGAGGACCTCCTCCTGGGGTTCCAGGATCTCCGACTCGACCTCCCTGGGTGACGCCGCGCGCCAGCCGGTCCAGATCGACAGCTGGGGCCGCTCGATATCCGGAAAGAGCTGAACCGGCAGCTTGGACAGGCTAAAAAGGCCGAAAACCACGACAATGGCCACCCCTACGGCCACTCCCGCGGGGTTTTTCAGGGAGCTCTGGGTCAAATTCATGTCGACTCGGTCCTCTCGAATGGCGCTCGTTTCCCGGGCCTTAGGGCCTATTCCGGAAACTGCGCCGGTGCCGGCGCAGTCATCAAAGTGGCAAATAAGTTACGAAAAGACGGGGAATAAGGTTGCTCTCGACTGTGACAAATTTGATGCCCTAAAAGGGGCGATTCCCCTATCCTTGCAAGGATGTTCGACGAGAGGCGGCGGCATCCGCGCTTGGTGATCCCTCTGGAAGCCCAATATCGGGTCGAAGAATCGGCTTCGCCTCGCTTGGGGACCATCGAAAACCTCAGTGCCGGCGGGGCCACTTTGATCACCGGCGATCCTCTCGAAGTCGGGTCCGAGTTGCTCAATTTCCGCTTTACGCTGCCGCCCGAGGGGAGTACGCCGGAGACCGACATAGAGGTCAAGGCCGTCGTGGTTCGCAGTGTGCCCCACCGCGGTGTCGGTAGGGAGGAGGAAAGGCATCTCGGCCTGACCTTTGTCTACCCTGACGACGACGACTTCAAGCTGGTCCAGGATTTTGTCTTCAATCGCCTGCGGCGAGGGGATCGCGCCGCGGGTCACATCCCGATCGAGAAAAGGCGTATCCCCTTCCGAGAGCCGGTCATCGTCTCCTACGAGAAGTTCGAGGAGTTTGTCGAGGAGGTATCCGACAACCTGTCGATGAACGGCATGTTCGTGCGCTCGATCCGGCCCAAACGACCCGGGACGGTGCTGTCGTTCGAGTTCCGCCTCGGCGAAGACATGTCCCTGATCCAGGGCCAGGCCGAAGTCGCCTGGCGGCGCCCGACAACCGAGGGGCCGGATCAGCCCGCCGGCATGGGAGTCCGGTTTCTCAAGATCGACATGAGAAGTCGGGAGCTGATCAAGCGGCTGGTCAAAGAGCACACCATGCGCAAGATGCTGGCGGAGGGCTACGAGCTCGAGCCCCCGACCCACAAGCCGGCGCCACAACCGGCCCAGGCGCCAACCCCCCAGCCGGTAGTGCAACCGCTCGAGGCGGTGGCAGAGCCTGTCGAGCCGGCAGCGGCTTTGGCCGCGGCTGCCGAGGTGGTGGTCGAGGCCCTACAGCCCGCCTTGGATGTCGACGCGACCGCCGAAGCGGCGCCGGACTTTCCCGTTCCCGCACCAAAACCGGCCGCAACGACCAATCGCGACAGCAAGACACCATTGCTCGTCGGCGTCATCGCCGCAGCGCTCATTCTCGCCCTCGCCCTCGCCCTCGCCTACTGGCTGCCGCGACGGGGTGCACAGCCGGTTGCCGAGGAGGCCCCGGTGCCCGAGGTCGGCGCCGTCGCTCAGCGGCAGACCACACCCCCACCGGCTCCCGTCGCCGAGGCCCCGGAACGGACCGCGCCGGTGGAGCAGGTCGCGGTCGAGGAATCCTCGGCTTCCGCTCCCGCGCCGGTCGAAGCAGAGCCCGCCGTCTCGGTCGAACCGGCGGTCGAGGAGCCCGACCCGATTGCAGAACCGGAGCGCATCGCGACGGTCGCTTCCGGTGATCTGTCCCGCGTCGAGCCGACCGTCCTCGCCTGGGCCCAGGCCTGGTCGGGCCAACAAGTCGATGACTATCTCGGCTTCTACGCCGCCGAGTTCGTCCCTCCGAACGGCCTGAGCCGCGACGACTGGGAGACGCAACGCTTCACCCGGCTGCGCAAACCCGCCTGGATCAAGGTCGAATTGGATGGGCTACGTCACCAGCCCATCGACGCCGAACGGGTCAGTGTTAGCTTCATGCAAGCCTACTCCTCGGACACCTTTAGCGACTCGGTGGCCAAGACGCTCGAGTTGGTGTGGGAGGACGGCAGCTGGAAGATCGCCAGCGAAGAGAGCGGCTGACCGCAGACCCCCACCCCCCGCACTGACGCAGTGGCCGCGGCCCTGCGGGCCGCTCGCAGTGGCGCAGTGAAACTTGCTCCAGTGCGTCACTGCGTCATTGCGCCACTGCGCCTCTTCCGGGCGTATACTCCTCCTCCCACGGCTTGCCGCCATGTCCGTCCTCGATCGCATCGAGTTTGCCGACATCGAGGGCATCCGGGTCGGCCGGTTTACCTCGCAGATCAACACCACCTGCATCCTCTATCGCCTCGGTGGCACGGTCATCGATACCGGCCCGCCCAACCAGTGGCGTTTTGTCCGACGCTTCCTGGAGGAAAAAGAGGTCCAACGGGTCCTCGTCACCCACCACCACGAAGATCACAGCGGCAATCTGGCACCGATAGATCGCACTCTGAAGACGCCCGTTCTTTCGCCTCGCGAGGCGATAGAACCGCTGTCGAAAGGCTACGAGGTCCAGTTCTACCGCCGCCTGATCTGGGGCCGACCGCTGGTGGTGGAGACCGCGCCGGTTCCCGACAGAATGGAGCTCGCTGGAGGTTTGTCGCTCGCGACTATCCCCACACCCGGCCACTCCCCCGACTCGACTTGTTACCTCGAGCCCGACCGGGGTTGGCTTTTCACCGGTGACCTCTATATCGCCGCGCGCACCCGCTATCTGCGCCAGGACGAAGACCTGGGTGAGCACATCGCGAGCCTGCGACGGGTTCTGGAGCTGGACTTCGACACCCTCCTCTGCTCGCATCGAGGCGTGATTGCGGCGGGGCGAGAGGCACTAACCCGCAAGCTCGACTATCTGGTCTCGCTCCGCGGTGAGGTCCACCGACTCCACGCCCAGGGCAAGAGCGTCACCGAGATCACCCGTGAGCTGCTCGGGGGCGAGGGTCACCTGAGTCTGTTTACACGCTTCCACTTCGCCAAGCGGAATCTCATCGCCGCCTGCCTCGACCTGCCCGACACCTCTACAGAAGACTAGACCTCAATCGTGGTGCTCGGCCGGCGACAGATTTTCGGCGCCGGGGAGCACACCCACCAGCCGCGCCGGATCGTGAATCAAGATCGGAAGGTGCTGGGGACAGATCCAGATCCTGGACTCCTGGTACTCGAGCGCGATGAGCGGCGTCTCGTTGGTGCCGCGATGACAGGCCAAACAGCTCTTGGCGGTCGACTCGTTTTCCATTTTTGTTCTCTATCCTTTCCAGGCAGAACTGGGAGATTCGAAAAGATGTCGGTCGAGCCACTCGAGGAGCTCCTCGACCACGGGCGGCTCGCCCGCACTTGGCGCGATCGGGTGCGCCTGATCTTCCAGCAAGACGAGCTTGACCTCGACGCCGGACTCGCGCAGCCGCTGCTCGAAAAGCACCGATTGTGAGCTGGGGACAGTCCGATCACGCTCCCCATGGACCAGGAGGGTTGGCGCATCTTCGGCGGTGACATGGGTCACCGGCGAGGCCTCCAAAGAAACCCTGCCGATCGAGCGGTCGTCCACGTCCGCGGCGGGCCGGGACTCGGCTCCAAGGTAGGGGCCGACCAGGTCCATTCTCAGCCGCGAGAGATCGGCCGGCGTCGCCAAGCCGACGACACACTGCACCTTGGAGCTCTCCCTGTCGACCGGGTCGGGGGCGTCGGCCCGACCATGCCCATCGCCGACACCGAGAAGGCTCACCAGGTTGGCACCGGAGGAGAAACCCACGGCCCCCAGACGATCGGCCGCCACGCCAAACTCCTCGGCGTGGTGGCGGACAAAGCGAACTGCGCGTTGGGTGTCCTCCACCGCCGCTGGATAGGGATAAGGCGGCGCGCCGCGGTGGTTGAGACTGAAGACGGTGTAACCGGCTGCGACCAGAGGCTCGACGTAGGCCTCCACATACCCCCTTTGCTCCTTCAAGGGCTCGGTGTTGCCCCCCTCGTCGGCCCGCCAGGCACTACCGGCAATCGAGATCACCCCGACACCCTTGGGATGCTTCGGATGGTGGACATCCATCAGCAGGTTCCGATCTGCAGCCCTGCCGTAGACCACGTCGGATTCGAGCCTCGAGATGTCACCATGGGACCAGGCCTCGAGCACGCGGAGCTGGCGCTCATCGAGTCGAGCCTCGGGGTGGACCCTGCGGTGGGATGGCAGGGGCATCTCGCCCTCCTCGACCTCCTCCCAGATCTCCTCGCGCAGCTCGGCCTGTTTCTCGGGCTCCAACAGACCCCAGTCGGAGAAGTTCATCTCCTCCCGAGCCTCTTCCACATGGTGAGCCAGCCACCACGATAGCGGTGCCACGTATCCGTACCAGGGCCAATCGGTGTCGTAGGAGTGGCAGTCGTAGCAGGCCGCACGCAGAATCTCCATCACCTCGGGGGCTGCTTCGATCTCCGCCTGTGCTTGTCGACGCGAACGATCGACCGGGATGAACTGGATCACAATGACGACGGCAATCAGAAGCCATAGGAGCCGTCTCCCGGTGTTGCGCTCAGAGCTCATCGAGATTCTCCGGTGGAATGAGCTTCCACAGTCTGGTGTCACGATCGGGAGACAGCTCGATGAGGTAGAGCTCTGAGTTGGCCTGGGAGATCCCTCCGGCCTCTTCGAAGCTCAGACCGAGCAGCGCTCGCAGAATCTGGGCGTTGGTGCCGCCGTGACCGACAATCAGTATCCGCCCGCTCGGGTGCCGACCACGAATCTGCTCGAGCGCGCTCGACACTCGTGCCAAGTGTTGCTCGATCGACTCCCCACCACCCATGGTGTCGTTGGGGTCGGCACTTCGACGCTCGAACTCGGTCACCGCCTCGGAATCGCGGCCGTCGAGGTAGGCACCTTCGAACTCGCCCAGCATCTGCTCGTTGAGCTCGGCGAGGCTCACCACCTTCCTCCCGCCCGCGACCACCTGGGCGGTGTCGCGACTGCGGCGCAGCTGGCTCGAGTAGATAGCATCCAGCTCGACACCGTCCAGTCTTGCGGCCAGCTCGGCCGCTTGTCGTCGGCCGGTGTCGTTGAGCTCGATGTCGGTGTGACCCTGGAGCCGCCGCTCGGCGTTCCAGTCGGTCTGTCCGTGACGGGCAAGATAGATTCGGAGCGTGTCCACGGACGGCGGCTCCTCCGGTGCTTGCCGACACCCCAGAACGGGTACGAACATCATCACGGCCAGAGTCTTGGTCGTTCCCTTCATCGAATGTCTTCCCTCCCCCGGGCTCCTGCGAGCTCAGCTCTTGCGCCGCGCGAATCGCAGCCCCGACCAGGTCTCATCGATGGCGCAGATCTTGAAGTCGACGAGCCCGTTTGCCAGGCCGTAGGCCCGCACCTTGTTCTGGGTGAGATCGGTGGCGACCCCGGAGGCCTGCTTTGGCCAGGCGATCCACAGACTGCCCCCTTCCGCCATGGTGCGAACGGCCACCGGGAACCGCCGTTCGAGCTCCTTTTGCCTCTTGGTAAAGAGCAGCACGAGATCAGATTGACCGCTCGCCCGGTGGCGCAGCCGAACTTTCTCCGGCAATGCACCCAGGGTCTCCTCGAAGTCGTCGGGCGCACCCAGCAGCGCCACCACCGATCTCCCCTTGATACCCAGCTTCTTGGGCAGCGGGGTCCCCGAGTAGCCGGCCATCAGCCCGGGTCTCACCGGGTCGGCAGGTGGATTGCGGATCGCATCTCGAATCGCACTCCGGATCCGGCGCCACTCGGTGAAGAGGGCATCCGGCAGGACCTTTCGCACGCCTGCCACCTTTTCGGGATCGCCGCCGACAAAAACGATCGGCACCAAGCGGGTGGCCTTCCGTCCGCGCAGCCAGATCGCCAGATCACGCCCCTGTGACGGCGAGCGGCCGAGGTCGATGACGAAGGCGTCGGGTGGACTCTCGACCAGGGCTTGCAGGCTGTCTCCCCCTTCGGGGGTGACGAGCTTGACGCTGTGGGAGGCCTTTCGCAGCCTCGTGGCCCGCTCCTTGCCCTCTTTCGGGCTCGAGTGAACCAGAAAAACCCTGCTCATAGCTCGACCCGAGCCAGCTGCCAAGTTTCGATCACGCCCGAAGGCTACACGATGCCGTCCGATCCGAAAACTTCACTTGACAAATATTCGGTTTACCATTTATCGTTGGAACATATAATGCCTTCGCAACTCCAGCGCGAGCTCAAGCAGGCCAAGCCCTTCCCTTCGCTCGAGGCCGAGGTCTACCTCAGCCTGCGTTTGACGGCGCAGCGGGCGCGCGAGCCCTGGGCGCGATACCTCAAGTCCAAGACCGGACTGAGCACGACGCAATACAACCTGCTGCGGATCCTGCGGGGGTCGCACCCCGAAGGTCTGACCTGCGGCGAGGTGGCCGAGCGGATGATCAACCGCGATCCGGATGTCACCCGGTTGGTGGATCGGCTGGAAAAGCGCCAGCTGGTGACCAGAGAGCGGGATTTCGGCGACCGCCGGGTGGTGAAGATCTACATCGCCAAGGCCGGTCTGGCAACACTCAAATCCCTGGACAAGACGGCCGAGCAATTCCCCAAACAGATTCTGGGGCACCTGGGAAAGAAGCAACTGCGCGAGCTGCGGGACCTTCTCGCTGCATCGAGGGCCGGCATGGGCGAGGTTTCATAGTGCCCCACGACCGGACCGAATAGTTTTTTTGGGTGAATAGTCGTTACAACGAACATCTCTCAGACGGAGGATTCAACAATGAAGAAGGGTGAAGACACGATACTGATAACCGGCGCCACCGGACAGCAGGGCGGTGCCGTGGCGCGGGAGTTGTTGGGCCGGGGCCACAGCATACGGGCCATGACGCGAAACCCCGACGGCGAAAAAGCCCGTGCTCTGGCCGAGATGGGCGCCTCGGTGATCCAGGGTGATCTCGATGATGCGGCCTCGCTCGAGCGAGCTGTCAGCGGTGCCTGGGGGGCCTTTGCCGTCCAGAACACCTGGGAGGCGGGTGTCGAGGGCGAGGAAGAGCAGGGCAAGCGTTTTGCCGATATCGCCAAGAACGGCGGCATCGAGCATTACGTCTACACCTCGGTCGCCTCGGCCCAGCGGGAGACAGGCATCCCCCACTTCGACAACAAGTGGCGGGTCGAGAACCGGGTTCGTGAGCTGGGATTCCCCTCCTACACCATTATCCGCCCGGTCTTCTTCATGGAAAACCTGAGCTCACCCTGGTTCAAGCCCGGCATCGACGAGGGCAAGCTCACCGTCAGTGTCCAACCCGACACCCGGCTGCAGATGATCGCCGCTGCCGATATCGGCAAGTATGGCGCTCTGGCTTTCGAAAAGCACGAGGAGCTCAACGGCCGCGAGATCGACCTGGCGGGCGATGAGCACACCATGCCCGAGACGGCGGCGATTCTCAGCCAGGCGACCGGACACCCGGTGGCCTTCGAGCCCACCCCCATCGAAGATGTCCGCCAGTTCAGCGACGACTTCGCCACCATGCTCGAGTGGTTCGACCGTGTCGGCTACAACGCCGACATCAAGGGGGTAGCCGAGGAGCTCGGTGTCCGGCCCCAGAGATTCGAGGCCTGGGCGGGTACTGTCAGTTGGGATTGAGGGTTCCTACAGCCGTTCCAAGAGGGCCTGGAAGCGGGGATGCTCGCGCAGTGGGTCGAGGTCCGAGTCGTGCTCGAACCACTCCTTCTGTCCCATGCCAAAGGTGATCGACTCGTCTAGACAGTCGATGGCCTTTTCGATCTCGCCGAGGCGGGCATAGGTACAGGCGACGTTGTAGAGGACGATCGGCTCTTCCGGGTCGGCGACCAGAGCCCGGTCGGCCCAGTCGCGGGCGCGCTCGTTCTCGTCCAGGGCAGCCAGTGAGATCGCCCCCATGTAGAGCGCCCGCGGCTCTTCAGGAAAGAGCTCGAGGTGTCCTTCGGCCGCATCCAGGGCACGCCGGTAGGCGGCCTCGGACTCGTTCTTTCGGCCCAGGGCATCATTGATGCCGCCGAGGAAAGCGGGCGCCACGTAGTCCTCGGGACGCATGCGGCAGGCCTGCTCGAAGAGCTCCGCCGCCCGCTCCAGTTTGCCCTGTGCCACACAGGCGCGGGCAAAGAAGTAGAAGGCCTCGTAGAGCTCGCCGTTCTGGCGGATGGCGAGCTCGAACTCACGGGTGGCCTCGTCGTAGCGCTGGTTGAGGGAGACGGCGAGACCGCGGGCCACGTGAGTCTCGGCGGCATCGGGGTCGAGCTCGAGCGCCTTGCGGCTGGCCTCCTCGGCCTGCTCGAGCTGGGCGTCGGTCGCATCCCAGTACATGTACATCAACGAGCAGCAGTCGGCGACCCCGGCCCAGGCGTTGCCGTACTCGGGATCGAGCTCGCAGGCCCGCTGGAAGAGCCGCCGGGCGCGCTCCAGAGAATTGCGGCTGTGGCCATGGAAGAGCTGACGACCACGGAGATAGAACTCGTAGGCCTTGACACTGGCGGTGGGCACCTTGGGCAGCGAGGATTCCTCCTCCTGATCGGTCAGCACCCCCTTCAAAGCCCGGCTGATGTTGCGGGCGATCTCGTCCTGGATGGCAAAGACATCCTCCATCTCGCGGTCGAAGGTCTCGGCCCAGAGCTGGTAGCCGTCGGCCACGTTGACCAGTTGGGCGTTGATGCGAAGCCGGTTGCCGGCTTTGCGCACGCTGCCCTCGAGCACGGTGCCGACGTTGAGCTCCTTGCCCATCTCCTGGATCTTCAGATCCTTGCCCTTGTAGCCGAACGCCGAGGTGCGGGACGCCACTCGCAGACCACCCGCCTTGATGAGCGAATTGATCAGCTCCTCGGCGGTGCCGTCGCAGAAGTACTCCTGATCCCTTTCCGGACTCATGTCTACAAAGGGCAGCACGGCGATCGACGGCTGCTCGGTGGTCTTGGTGACCGCATCCGACTGAATGTCTTCCAGCTCGGTTCTGATGTCTTGCACCGACTGGTAACGGCGCTGCGGGTCCTTCTCCAGACAGCGGCGGACGATCCTCCCCAAGTCGGCCGGCAGATCCATCTTGATCTCAGTCACCGGTCGAGGTGAGTCCCTGAGGATGGCCGAAATGAGATCGACCGAGGTCTCTCCCTGGAAGGGCCGCCGGCCGGTCGCGATCTCATAGAGCACAATGCCGAGCGAGAAGATGTCGGAGCGGTGATCGACCGGTTTACCCTGCAGCTGCTCGGGGGACATGTACGGCACGGTCCCCAGGATCATTCCCTGCTGGGTCATGGTGGCTGTCGCCAGCTCGGTGGTCTCGGAGGCCGGACCCAGCCCTCGCAGCTTGGCGAGCCCAAAATCCAGCACCTTGACCCGGCCATCGTCGCCGACCATGACATTGGCCGGTTTGAGATCGCGGTGGGTGATCCCCTGACTGTGCGCCGCACTCAGTGCATCGGCAAGGCGGGCGGCCACCTCGAAGAAGCTTTCGAGCGACAAGGCCCCCTTGAGCAGGGACTCGGCCAGAGTCTTGCCCTCCACCAGCTCCATGGTGATGAAGTGGTGGCCGTCGGCCTCCTCTACCGAATGGATGGTGACGATGTTGGGGTGGTTAAGCGCCGCGACGGCCTTGGCCTCGCGCTCGAAGCGCTCGAGCCGCTCGGGATCCTCGGCCATCTCCTGGGGCAGCACCTTGAGCGCCACCCGGCGGTCGAGACGGGTGTCTTCGGCCACATAGACCTCACCCATCCCCCCTTCGCCGAGCTTCTCCCGGATTTCGTAATGCGCGAGCTTCTTGCCAACCATGGTCGAGTGCCGCTCTTTCTATCACACTCGACCGGAATTCTGCCTACTCTTCGGTATCCGACTGGATCGACTGCAGGGCCAGAAAGCGCTCGCCAAAGCGCTCGATGTAGGTGATCTGCTGATCGAAGGTGTCGGCGTGGCCCTCTTCGTCCGCCACCAGCTCCTCGAAGATCTTCTTCGATGCCGCATCGGCGTTCTTGGCGCACTCCTGGGCGGCCTGGTTGTAGAACTCGGCGCTCGCCACCTCCATGGCCTTGGCGCGCTCGAGCATCCCCTTGGCGTCGTGGATCTTCTGCACCGGATCGGAGACCGCCATCTCCACCTCGCCGCCGAGAAAGAGAATGCGTTCGGCCAGCTCCTCGGTGTGTCTCATCTCCTGGATCGAGGTCTGCTTCATCAGACCGGCCAGCGGAAAGTAGCCCTGGTCATCCAGGTGGAAATGAAAGTACATGTACTGGTGAACGGCGGAGAGCTCCTCCGCCAAAGCCCGGTTCAAAAGTTCGATGCTCTTTTCGCGCATGATTCCCTCCCAATGGATCACTTCTACCGTGAGGAGTAAAGCCTATCTCCCGACCTCGAAGTCCGCACCACCCAGAGGGGTGGGGCGGTGTCTCCTCGGCTCTCTATACTCTCCACCTGAGCCAACAGGGAGGGTCCAAGTGATGCATCGATGCGCAAAGAGACTGATTGCCGTCGCCGTTGTCGTCTGCCTGCCGGTGGCCGCCGTCGCCCAGATTCCAGCCGACGGTTCCGACACCCGCCAGATAAGCGTTCAGCTCGCCCAGATCCAAAGAGCGCTGGAGCGGATAGCCGACTCCCTCGAGGGACAGCTCGACGGTCAACGGCTCGACCTGATGCTGAAAAGGCTCGAAGTGAGCGAGCGACGGGTCGCCCCGCTCGAGGAGCAGGTGCGGAAAGCCCAAGCCGAACGGAGCCTGCTCCGGGACCGGGAGGAGAGGGCCAGGCTTCAGCTCTCGGAGATGGCCGACCGGATAGCCGCGGGTGAGCTCGAACTGACCGACAGCGAGGCCGAAGCGGCAGTGGCTCAAATGGAGCTCGATCTCGACCAGCTGCGCGCACGCATCTCGGAGCTGGATGGACAGCTCGTGGGGTTGGAGAACGAGCTCACCCGTGTACGCGAAGAGATCCGGGACTGGCAGGACTATGTCGATCGGGAGCTGGCGGGCCGCTAGCTGCTGACTCCCGGCGGTTTCAGCGTCGGCATCCGGTCCATACGGGCGGCAGTGGCTACGAGTCGTCCGAATCAGTAGCTGCTGCTCTCGCCCCGCAGGTACTTCTGGTATCGCGAACAGCCGAGCGCCAACATGTCCTCGCCGGTGAGCATCACGGTCTCCCGGTCCATCCGGGTCATCATCTCTTCTACCCGATCCATCTCCGACTGTGGTACGTCGGCACAGCGCTCCTCCATCATCGGATCGATCTGGGGAGTGGTGGGCTTCTCGTTTTCGGCCCGGATTCTTGCTACCTCCTGTTGAATGACTTCCGAAGCCGCTTGCGGGCTCCCATCCGCAGCCGGTGGCGCCGTCTCCTCGGCCACCGGCGCCTCCTGGACCGAAGGCATCTCCTCGGCAGGCTCCGACCCTCCGCAACCTGTCACACCGATCATGAGCACGACCAAGAGTAAATGACGCATCGGGTCTCTCCTTTTCGCAAGAAAGCAACTCAGTGAGAGCCCGGCGATTATGTCACCCAGTCGATCGAAATGACCGTCGAGGCGACGACCGACGAAGGATTCGAGCCGCCCGGCCGCTCAAACATGACACCGGGCCCAGCGAGCCGCCTAGTGGAGGGAAGTTGCCCCAGGGACAACAGGCTCGCCGAACGACGCCATGCTTCGATCCAGATACACCATCATTCTTCTTACCGCGGGGGTCGTAGTCGTCGCCGTGCTCGGCAGCTGTGGTGACGGAGGGGGACCGACCGCACCAAGGACCGACCCGTGCGGAGG
>SBFI01000391.1 GCA_006227875.1 Acidobacteriota bacterium | reverse complement strand
CGACCGGCGTGCTACCATCGGCGACTCCCGGGTGACGATCGGTCACCCTGCCCGAGCTCCGGCATGGAGACACCCACCAAGCCGCTAGCGTCGTCTTCCCTCGGCGTTCTCCTCATAGTGGGAGCGGTGTTGTTGGCGTTCGGCCAACCCCTGTCCTCACAAGAGCGAGGAGCCCGTCCGAGTAACCCACGCAGTTGCGTTACGGGCGCCGTGGGGTCGAATGCAAGGCGCTGCGACGACTGCGATGCGGTGCCATCGGGGAGGAGCAGCAACGCCGCAGGCGGCCCCACGCCGCCCGTAACCCTTCGGGCGCATGGGGATTGCACGGCGCATACGGCGTTGCTCGTCGTCGACGATGACACCGCATCGACTTCTCCTCGCGCCTTGTCTGCACCGCACAAGACCCATGCGCGCAACTACGTGGGTTACTCGGACGGGCTCCTGACCCAGGTGCCGGTAGAGGAATTCCGGCTGCCGAACGGCATGAGGTTTCTCCTCGTCCATCGTCCGGACACGCCCATGGTGGCGGCGGGTTGGGTGGCGAGGGCAGGCTCGGCGGACGACAGGGCGGGTCTGAGCGGTCTGTCGCACCTGATGGAACACCTCCTGTTCAAAGGCAGTCGGGTGATAGGGACACGAAACATCCAGGAGGAGCTGCCGCTGCTCGACAAGCAGGATCGGTTGTTCGATGAGATCCTGGGCTGGCGTGAAAAAGCCGCACGCGCCGAGGTGGGCGGCAAAAAACGCGACAAGCTGGATCAGCAGATCAGGGAAGCGGAGGCGGAGATTCGGGATCTCCAGCGCCGAGCCCGGTCGGTGGCGGCCCTCGGGGAGTACTCGCTCCACTATTCCGAGAACGGCGCCACCCAGCTCAACGCCCACACCCTTCGCGACCTGACGATCTTCTATGTCACCCTGCCCGCCGAGAGGTTGGAGCTCTGGTACTGGCTGGAGTCCGATCACCTTCTCCAGCCGGTCTTTCGCGAGTTCTACAAGGAGGTCCAGGTGGTGCGCGAGGAGAGACGCATGCGTGTCGACTCCACCCCCACGGGACTCCTCGACGAGAGGCTGCGCCGGCGTTTCTGGCAGTCGCACCCCTATGCCTGGCCCCCCCTGGGGCTCCCGGCCGATCTGGATCGTTTGCGCCGCGAGGATGCCTATCGCTTCTTTTCGACCCACTATACGCCCGCAAATTTGACCGCCGCCCTGATCGGCAACTTCGATCCCACACAGGTCAAGGAGCTGGCCCGGAAGTATTTTGGCCGCCTGCCGGCGGCAGCGGTCGCGCCCGACCGGTCGCCGCCACCGGACTCGGAGAGCGCACCCGGTGAGCCCCTCGACGCCTCTTGTGTCTGCCCGACTCAAACCCAGGCGCTCTATCCGACAGTCCCATTTGGCCACCCGGACTCCACGGCGCTGGAGGTCCTCGCCGGGGTCCTCAACGGCAGAACGGGCCGTCTCTATCGCTCGCTCGTTTTGGGCCGGGAGATCGCATTTGCCGCCAGTGCGGCGCAGAACTCACTCCGCAGGGCCGGCTACTTCTCATTTACCGCCGAGGCCAAGGGGGAGGCGACACCCGAGAACCTGCTGGCAGCCTGGGACAGTGAGTTGCGGCGGCTGACAACCGAGCCGATATCCGATGCGGAGCTGGAAAAGGTCCAAAACCGGCTTACGGCCGGTGCTTTTCGACGGCTAAAGGATCCCGTCTCCCTCCTCCAGCAGCTGCTGGTCTACGACGCCCTGGGAGACTGGCGCCATCTCAACCGTTGGCCCGCCGAGGTGCTGGCGGTGGGGCCCGAACAGATCCGGGAAGTCGCCCGTCGGCATCTGCAGCCAGCCGATCGGACGGTGGCTTTCTACCGGCGGAGCGAGGCCGGCCGACAGTGAAGACCCCGAGCCCGGTAGTCCTCATGCTCTGTCTCGCCTTTGTCTGCTCGGGGGAGCTACGCGGACAGACAGATCTGGATGTTCCAGCACACCCGAGGGAGTTGAGCTTCGGACGGGTCGCGGTCGCTCTCCCGTCCGTCGATGGGAGGGCCGTCCGACTCGACTCGGGTCCGCTGGTCTTTCTGGCGGAGGATCACACCCTGCCGCTGGTCGAGATCGCCGTCGCTCTCAGAGTTGGGAGCTTTCTGGATCCGCCGGGCAAGTTGGGTCTGGCCTCGCTGACCGGAGCTCTTGTCCGTCGCGCCGGCACCGCCGAGCTCGAGGCCGCGGAGCTCGACGTTCGGATCGACCACCTGGGGGCCCGTATGGATTCCTTCGCCGGCATCGCCCGGGGCGGCGCCAGCCTCAGCGCTCCGACCTGGGTTCTGGAAGAGGCCCTGGATCTCTTCGGGGAGATCCTGCGCCATCCCGGTTTCCAGATGGAGCAGTTCGAGGCCGCCAAGGACAACCTGCGCGAGAGCATGATGCGGCGCAACGAGGATCCGCTCGAGATCTTGCAGCGAGAGTGGGAGTGGCTCATGTTTGGCGATCGCCACTTCTCCACCGTACCGCTGACAATCGGCTCGCTCGAGGCGGTCACTCGCCAAGATCTCGTCACCCACCACCGCCATTGCTGGCGACCGGAGAACATGCTGCTCGCGGTATCGGGAGACTTCGACAGGAAGTGGCTGCTTCCCAGGCTCGAGGAGATGTTTGCCGATTGGCCGGCAGACGATGATCCGGCAGCCGACCAGAGGACCACCTCCACCGTTGCCTGGCCCCCGGAAGGACCGCCGGCCGGGGTCGGCGCCGGGCTCTTCCATGTCGAGGCCGATACACCACAGGCCAAGATCGCCTTCGGCCATCGCGCGCAACCCGGGCTCGAATGGAACGATCCCGACCGCTTCGCCCTCGAGGTCGTGATGGAGGTTCTCGGCGGCACCGGCGCCATCTCGCGGCTCGCCGGGCGGCTCCGCACCGCCGAAGGGCTCGTCTACCGGGCGAGCGCCGTCTACGAAGTGGGCACGCTCTGGCCGGAGTACTTCCAGGTCTTCTTCGACACCGACAGCCGCAACATCGCGCGTGCCATCGACCTGGCGCTGGAGGAGATCGAGCGTCTGCGCACACAATCTATCCACCCGCGCGAATTGGAAGTCGTCAAACAGACCTTGCTCAGCCGGCTGCGGCTCTCCTTCGACACCGCCGAAGAGATTGCCGGCCGATTCGCCGAGGACCGGCTTCTAGACCGCCCCCACAGCTATTGGGAGAGTTACCGGCACGGCATCGAGCAGGTCACGGTCGACGACGCCCGGCAGGCCGCCCGCCGCTTCCTCTTACCCGAAAAACTCGTCTATCTGGTGGTGGGTCGCTGGGCAGAGCTCTCCCAGGGCAAGCCCGAAGGCGAATCGGAGTTGGAGCGCGTGACCGCTCATCGGGTGACACACCTGCCACAGCGCGACCCGCTGACCATGGAACCGCGTGATAGGCTGCGCGCGCCTTAGCCGCAGATGAGGGACAAACAGAGATGAAAATCGGAGTCCTCGCCGATACCCACGACAACCTGCCTCGAATTCGTGAGGCGATCGAGCTTTTCAATCGGGAGAAGGTGGTGCGGGTAATCCACGCCGGGGACTTCATCGCACCATTCGCCCTGGATCCCTTCCGCCATCTCAATTGCGAAGTCCTCGGGGTTCTCGGCAACAATGATGGAGAGCGCGAGGGCTTGGCGGCCAAATTCCGCGAGATCGGCGAGCTCCATCCCTACCTGGCGACCGCCACCATCGCCGGCCGGAGGATCGCCGCCGTCCACTATCGGGAGTTGGCCGAGCCTCTGGCGCGCAGTGGTGACTTCGATCTCGTGGTATTTGGGCACACCCACGAGATCGAACAGCGCCAGGAGGAAGGGCTACTGCTCAACCCGGGAGAGGCGGGTGGTTGGCTCACCGGTCTGGCGACCGTGGCTCTTGTCGATCTCGAGACCCTCGAGGTCAACCTGCGCGAGCTCTGAGGACTCGAGCGTCTCGTGAATGATCTCGGCGGCGAGAAGGTGGCCGGCCGCCGTAAAGTGCGACTCATCGGCAAAATACTCGGGTTTGCCTTTGAAGTGGGAGTAGACATCCACCAGCGGAACATCTTCCCCGGCGGCAACCTCGGCGGTGGCTAGGTTGTACTCGTGGGCGAAGTTCTTCCACCAATGCTCGTCGTCTATCCGGCCCGTGTAGGGTCGCGTGAGTAGTACGACCTCTATTCCCCGTTCCCTGGCCAGACGGATGATCTCCGTCAGATTCCGGCGATAGTCGTCAAGGGAGACTCGCGGCTGGACCGCCTCGCTCGACCCCGGCAGCAGGCGCGTCCGTGCTCCCAGCAGCAGCCGGCCCAAGCGATAGCGCTGCAAAAAGCCGGCGGGATTCCATTTCACCGTCGGGTCTCGTGCGAATTCCCCATCAGGCGTACGGACACGATGGGCATCGTTGGCACCAAAGCTGATCAAGACCAGATCCGGATCGTAAGCGATGGACTCCCGGAATCGCTGTAAGCCCTGATATGACGAATAGCCGTATACCCCCGCATTGACGACGCTGAAGCCGTCTCCATGCCGGCGCATCAATCCATCGAGGTAACCCGGCCAATGGGCACCGGCCGATCCGCTCCAACCCAGAGTGTTGGAATCGCCGATGGCGATGATCCGGTACTCCTCTGGTGATTTGTGGGCGGCCAGCTCCGGGCCACGATAGCCCTGGGAGTTGAAGATCTCCCCATCCGGCTTGGGCCGCCAGATGAGAAGAGGATCGTAGACGAAATACTCGTCCTGAAAGATATGCTGGAGACGAGCCTTCTCCGGATTTCGGACCTCGATCTTGAGCGGCCGGTACTCGTAGTCCAGCCAATGGAGGAGTAGCTCGGCGGCGACCAAGCAGAAGATGATCGACAACAGCACCAGACCGAGATTCACCAGCCAGCGTCGGGTGCCGGTCATGGCCCCTCCTCCCTGGCCGCGAGGAGCTTGTCGACAATGGCGACATGCCCGCGGCGAGCGGCGACGATCAAGGCACTGTCGCCCGTCGGACCGGTGAAGTCGACCTCGGCACCCGCACGCAGCAGTGCCTCGACCAGATCCTCTCGGCCGGCCAGCGACGCCCACATGAGGGGGGTCCACCCCAAATCGCTTGCGGCGTTGGCGTCGGCACCAAGGTCGATGAGCCGTTGTACCAGCGATTGCCGACCCTGGCGCACCGCGATCATGAGCACGGTCCATCCCATCCGTCCAGGTCACGGACCTCCAAGTCGGCCCCAGCCGCAGCGAGGCGCACGGCGTTGCCCACACGCCCCACCCCAGCGGCGATCATCAACGGTGTCTGCCCGGTTCGACTCCGGGCGTCGAGATCCACGTCGCTGTCGATCAGGAATCGCATCAGCCCGGGTCCCTTGAGTCGTGCCGCCTCGTGGAGCAAGGTCTCACCAAAATCGTCGCGGGCCGCCAGGCTGGCGCCGGCCCCGCGCAGGAGCTCGACGCAGTCTTCGCGTTGGCCAGCGATCCCAAAGGCCAGGGCTCGAGCTCCATCCAGGCGCTTGGCGTCCGCACCGCCCTCGATCAACCCCCTCAGATCACCACAGTTCCCCTCCCGAACGGCT
>SBFI01000159.1 GCA_006227875.1 Acidobacteriota bacterium | reverse complement strand
CCGCTCGCGGCCCGCGAAGTGGCCTACAAGCCAGGCGGCGAGACAGCCGGCGACATTCCACCACAGCCAGGAGACACCCGGCGCAAACCGGGCCAGGGCGAGGTTGACTCCCACTCCGACCAGGGCGCCGGTGACGGCCGAGCGCGTGTCGGCACGGCGGGAGCGCCAGGCGAGCAGGAAGAGGGCCAGGATCGGGCCGTAGACCAGGCTTCCCACCTTGTTGACCAACTCGATCACCGTCTCGCCGGCGCGGGAGAACCAGAAGCCGGTGGCCACCGCCCAGAGGCCCCAGAGCAGGGTGGTGCCTCTGGCGGCAAGCAGGGACACTCGACTCTCGCTGCCGGCCAGTGCCGGCAGAAACTCCTCCATGGTCACCGCCGACAGCGAGTTGAGGGCCGAGTCGATCGAGGAGAGAGCCGCGGCCAGGATCCCGGCCACCGCGATTCCCAGCAGACCCGAAGGCAGATAGGTGACCAGGAAGTGGGGCACCAGGGCATCGGGGGGGCGGCCCTCGAGCCCGGCGGCAAACGAGGGGTCACGCAGCAAAAGCGCGGCAAGCAGGACACCAAAGAGACAGTAGGTCAGAACCAGCGGAAAGCGGACCAAAGCGGCGATGGTCAGGGCGCGCCGGGCCGCGCCTTCGCCGGGTGCTGCCAGGATCCGCTGGGCCTGGGTCTGGTCGCAGCCGTAATAGGAGAGGTAGAGAAACAGACCCCCGACCAGCATCGGCCAGAAGGCGAAGGTGGCGCCGTCGCCGAGGCCATGTCGGCCCAGATCGAGTGCCATGAGGCGTGCGCGGTCGATGCCGGCCAGTAGATCACCCGTGGTTGCCAACCGGTGGGCCAGGAAGATGGTGGCCACCAACGTGCCACCCCACAACAATCCCAGCTGGAGAACATCGGAGAAGACATCGGCCACCAGACCTCCGAGAGCGGTGTAGGCGACCGCTACCAGGCCCACGACCAGCAGGCTCGCGGCCAGCCCCCACCCGGTGCAGGCATCCACCACCAGCGCCGAGGTGTAGAGGATGACACCGGCTCCGAGACCCCTACCGAGCAGGAAGAAGGCCGCCAGGATCCGGCGCGCGCCCCGCCCGAGACGCTCCTCGACCGCCGCGTAGATATCGGCCCCTTTGGCCCGGCGCAACAGCGGCACACCCCAGACCACCAGCAGCGCCATCGCCAACGGCACCGCGAGCTCGTATTGCAGCCAGACCAGTCCTCCCCCGTCGCGCAGGGCGACAAAGGCCGGCGCACCCACCAGAGAGATGGCACTCACCTGGTTGGCCGCCAGGCTCAGCCCCAGTGACCAGGCGGGTAGATGGCGACCGCCGAGGTAGTAGTCGCTGGTGTCGCGTTGTCGTTTGGCGAGCCAGCCGGCGAGCAGCAGCAGCCCGAGGAGCGAGGCGACGACGATGAGAACGTCGATGACAGTCACGAAGACGAAGCTTCCGTGCTGGCGAGATGATCACGGGCAAATCGACGGGCGGCCTCTACCAGCAGGGGCTCTGAGCGTTCGAGGGCTTCTTCCAGCGACATCCCCTCGGTGCGGCTGGCCTCGACCGCCGAGATCCCCGATCGCGTCGCACGTTCGGACGAGAGCTCGACACTCCCGGCCAGCACCGCCACCCGGGTGCCGCTGGCTTGGGCCAGGTTCGAGATTCCGGAGACCACCTTGCCGTAAAGGGACTGCTCGTCGAAGCGACCCTCGCCGGTGACCACCCAGTCGGCGGTGGCCAGATGCTCCGCCAGGCTGGTGGCCTTCATCACCGCCTCGATACCCGAGACCAGGGTGGCGTCCATGAAAGCCACACCACCGGCAGCGAGACCACCCGCGGCACCGGCGCCCGGCAGGTCCTCGATCTCCCGGCCGAGGTCGCGCCGTACGACGTCGGCCAGGTGGGCGAGGCCGGCGTCGAGCCGCTCGACCATTTGGGGGGTGGCCCCTTTCTGCGGACCGTACACCGCTGCCGCCCCTCGCTTGCCGCACAGCGGGTTGTCGACATCGCACAGAACTTCGACGGGGGGAAGGTCGATGTCGGTGGGTGGAACGATCGATTGGATCCTTTCTAGCTCGGCGCCGCCGTGGCCGATGCTGTTGCCCGCCCGGTCGCGAAACGACCAGCCGAGCGCCATCGCCGCGCCCACACCCCCATCGACGGTGGCGCTGCCACCCACCGCCAACCAGAGTCGCTCGGCTCCCCGGTCGCAGGCGGCCTGGAGGAGCTGGCCGGTGCCGTAGGTGGTAGTGCGGAGCGGATCGAGCCGATCTTCTGCGAGCAGGATCAGACCGCTGGCCTGGGCCATCTCTATCAGGGCGCCGGGTTCGGACCCGGGGAGCCAGGCGTAGCCAGCATCCACCTGCATCTCGGGGAGTGGCCCCATGACCCGTTCTATCGCCCACTCACCACCGGTTGCGGCAATGAGGGTCTGGGCTGTCCCTTCGCCGCCGTCCGCCATCGGGCGCTCGACCAGCTCCACATCGGCCCGCTCGCTCAGGATCCCGCGGGCTACCGCAGTACAGGCTGCGGGCGCCGTCAGGGTGCCTTTGAACGAATCCATGGCGATGACGATCTTCATCCCGCACTCACTCCAGTAAGAAGTGACCGAATGCTACACTGGATTCTGTCCACAGCCTGTCGCTTCCGGCGCTCGAATCATCCTATGGCTCTGTTGATTCTCACCGATCTGGACGGGAGTCTGCTCGATCACGAGGACTATTCCTGGCACGACGCCCGCCCGGCTCTGGAGAGGATTCGGCAGGCGTCGGTCCCCCTGGTCTTTGTCACCAGCAAGACCCGAAGCGAGGTCGAGACCCTGCAGCGGCAGCTGGCGATCGAGGAGCCCTTTGTGGTGGAGAACGGTGGCGGTGTCTTCTTCCCGCCGCGCTACGACGAGCTCGAGTTGCCCGCGGCGGAGGTTCTCGATCGTTACCGGTTGATTCGTCTGGGTGACAGCTACACCCGCGTTCGAGCCTTTGTCGAGGAGGCTCGCCCGCGATTCGACGTCCTGGGCTTTGGCGACCTCTCCGCAGAGGAGATCGCGGAGCTCGCAGATCTATCACTGAAAGATGCGGAGCTGGCCAGGCAGAGGGACTTTGCCGAACCCTTTCTGCTCGACCCGGTCGAGCGGATCGACGAGCTGACTGCGTTGGCTCGTCGCGAGGGGTTGGAGGTCACACGTGGCGGACGCTTCTTTCACCTCATGGGTCGCGGGCAGGACAAGGGTCGGGCGGTAGAGATCGTAGTGGGTGTTTTTGAGCGCAACTCGGTGGAGAGACCGGTGACTCTGGGTCTCGGCGACAGCCCCAACGACCTGCCGATGCTCGAACGGGTCGACATCCCCATCGTCATCCCCAGGCTCGGCGGCGGTCAGCTGGAGATGGAGCGCGAAGATGTGCGGATGGCCCGCTTTCCGGGCTCGAAGGGCTGGAACGAGGCCGTACTAGGGGTTCTCGCCGAGGAGGGGATGGGGCCGGAATAGGGGGTCTCGGGGGGGGCGCTATATACTGCGGCCCGTTACCCAGGGAGAGCCCACACGAATGAATTCGATCATCGACAATCCGCAAGGAGTCCACTCGGCCGACATCATCGTCGGTATTCCATCCTTCAACGAGGCGGACAGCATCGCCGTGCCCACCGACGCGGCCGGCCGCGGTCTGGAGCAGTATTTTCCCGAGCTGAGCTCGGTCATCATCAATGTCGACAACCACTCCGAGGACGGCACCAAGGAAGCCTTTCTGAGCACCCCGACGAAAGTGCCCAAGGTCTACGTTTCGACCGAGAACGGGGTGCGTGGCAAGGGCAACAACCTGCGCAATCTGTTTCAAGCCGCGGTCGAGCTGGGTGCCAAGGCCGTGGTGGTTGTGGATGCCGATCTCAACACCATCACCCCGGGTTGGATTCGCTATCTGGCCGAGCCGATCCTCGGGCGCTTCGATTACGTCAGCCCGCTGTACGTGCGGCACAAGTACGACGGCACTATCACCAACCACATCGCCTATCCGATGCTGCGCTCGCTCTTTGGGATTCGCGTGCGGCAGCCGATCGGTGGCGATTTTGGCTTCTCGGGCAGGCTCGCCCGTGCCTTCCTGACCGAGAGACTGTGGAACGAGACCGTCGGCCACTTCGGCATCGACGTCTGGATGACGACCATCGCCATCGCCCGCCGTTTCAACGTCTGCCAGGCCTTTCTGGGCAGCCCCAAGGGTCACCGACCCAAGGACCCGGCCGGCGATCTCACACCGATGTTCAAACAGGTCGTGGGCACGCTGTTCGACCTGATGCGGGAGTTCGAGTACATATGGAAGGACAGAGTGGCCAGCCGCCCCAGCGCCGTTTACGGCTTTGGTCTCGGTATCGGCGACTCGGTCGATCCGATCGAAGTGGACACCGCAGCCCTGCTGAGGAGCTTCCAGGACAGTTTCGACACCTATGGTCCCATCTGGGATGAGGTGGTCTTCGGGCCTGTGCTGTCGGAGTTCGAGACTCTCAAACAGGTAACCAAGGCCGAGCACTTCCACTTCCCGACCGAGCTCTGGGCGCGGGTGGTCTTCGACTTCGCGGTGGCCGCCAGAAAGCGCGACATCGACCAGGGAAAACTGCTCGAGGCCCTGGTACCCTTCTACCATTCGCGAGTGCTCTCCTTTGTCAACCGCACTTCTGACATGGACACCCGCGAGGCCGAGGAGTATCTGGAGAACATCAACCGGATCTTCGAGAAGGAGAAGTACTACCTGATCGAACACTGGGATACGCGGGGCAAGTCGCGCGATCGAAGGCTTTTCAAGTAAAGGCCGCGGTGAGCGGCCGGGGAGCACCTCATGGCCGATTTCTTCCAAAACGGGATCATCGCCACCCTACAGAAGCTCAAGGAGAGGCCCCTCCAGGCGATGGAGGAGGAGCTGAGGCGTTTTTCGGAGCAGCAGAAGATCGCGCTCTTGCTGCCGGCGCTCTACAGCGAGTTCGAAGGAGAGGCCATGCCGGCCATTATCGAGGAGCTCAAGGGCGCCGACTACCTCCATCGCGTGATCCTCTCTCTCGATCGTGCGGACAAGGAGCAGTTCGAGGAGGTCAAGCACAGGATGTCGGGGCTGCCGGCCAAGGCCAGCATCTTGTGGAACGACGGGCCCCGAATTTCGGCTCTCATCGACGAGCTCGAGCGCGCCAACTTCCAGGTAGCCGAGCCGGGAAAAGGACGTGGTGTCTGGATGGCGATGGGATTTGCTCTCACCGACAAGGATGTCCATACCCTGGCGCTTCATGACTGCGATATCGTCGACTACAG
>SBFI01000024.1 GCA_006227875.1 Acidobacteriota bacterium | reverse complement strand
TCGATCTGACACCCCCCGAGAACGCGGGGGCGCTCTCCTGGGGCTCCAAGCGCGAGATCCTGGCCGTCTACAGCCTGGTCGACTCCGTCGTCCTCAATTTTCCCGAGGTCGAGGCCGTTATTCTGTTGTGGAACGGGCGGCAGCAACCGACATTTGCCGGTCACCTGGACACCACACGACCCCTGGTCGCCAATCGAGCTCTGCTGGCTCCCGGCACACCGTGAAACCCATCGGCGTCTTCGACTCGGGGGTCGGCGGGCTGACGGTGGTGGCCGCCATCCAACGTCATCTGCCCGGCGAGTCCATTCTCTATCTTGGCGATACCGCTCGTCTTCCCTACGGCACCAAGTCGCCGGCCACCGTCGGCCGCTACACCCACCGCAACGTGCAGTTTCTCGTCGACCGGGGGGTCAAAGCAGTAGTCGTGGCCTGCAATACAGCCTCGGCAGTCGCCCTGGACGAGATCGAGACACCGGTGCCGTTGTGGGGCGTCATCGAGCCCGGGGCCCGCCAGGCCGTCGCCGCTACAGCCGGCCGGGTCGGGGTGATCGCCACCGAGTCGACCGTCCGCTCGAACGCCTATGACCGTGCTTTGCAGCGCCTGCGGCCCGACCTTCGGGTCACCAGCCGTGCCTGCCCCTTGTTTGTCCCCCTGGTCGAGGAGGGCTGGCACGACGACCCGCTCACCGAGGAGATCGCCCGCCGGTACCTCGAGCCGCTGCTGGCCGAGGGGATCGACACACTGGTGCTGGGCTGCACCCACTACCCTCTGCTGGTCCCGGTGCTCGACAAGGTAACCGCGGGGGGTGTCGCGCTGATCGACTCGGCCGAGGCGGTGGCCCGCGAGGTGGCGGAGGGTCTGCATCAGCTCGACCTGGTTGCGACCGATTCTGTGTCACCGATGCCGGTGAGCGGTTCAAGCGGATCGCGGGGATGGTCTTCGGAGACGGAGAGGTTTCGTTGGAACTGGTGGATGTGGCGTAGGGGCCGGCCGCTTCGACTCGTAAGGCCGCTACAATAGATCCATGGCTTCCCTACAACGTGCCCACGGTCGAGCCCACGACTCCCTGCGTCCCGTCTCCATCGAAGTCGGGCCGATGAAGTATGCCGAGGGCTCGGCTCTTATCGAGATGGGGGATACCCGAGTGCTGGTGGCAGCCTCGATCGAGAACCGGGTACCACCTTTTCTCTTCGATTCCGGCAAAGGATGGGCGACCGCCGAGTACGCGATGCTGCCGCGGGCGACCTCGACCCGCTCGACCCGTGAGGTGGTGCGGGGCCGGCCGGCCGGGCGCAGCGCGGAGATTCAGCGCCTGATCGGCCGCAGCGTGCGGGCGGTGCTCGACCTCGAAGCCTTCCCCGAGCGTACCCTCACCCTCGACTGCGATGTATTACAGGCCGACGGTGGTACCCGCACCGCCGCCATCACCGGTGCCTACGTGGCCGCTGCCCAGGCGCTGGCGCAGCTCTTTCTCACCGGGGATCTGCCCAGATGGCCCTTTACCGGTCAGGTGGCGGCCATTTCGGTGGGCGTAGTCGGTGGCGTGCCGCTGCTCGACCTCGACGCCCCGGAAGACCAGAGTGCCGAGGTGGACCTCAATGTCGTGGGCACCGCCACCGGTGAGCTGGTAGAGGTTCAGGGGACCGGTGAGAGCCGCAGCTTCCACCGTAAGGAGTTGGACGACCTGCTCGATCTGGCTTTGGCTGGTATCGCCGAGCTCACACGGCAGCAGGACTCCGCCCTCGCCGGTGTACTCGATGGCGTCGACGAAGTGAAAAACAAAGGAACGCGGCGGCCGGCGGCGCCGATGGACGAGCGCGAGCTCTGGGGTAAGCCGGACTAGCGGCCGATCTACAGGACGACGCCCTTGACACTCACCTCGAGCACCGGCTGCCGGTTGCTCGATGTATTGATCGTCAGTGTGCCCTCGAACGGCCCCTTGGGTGCTCCCGGCTTCAGGGTAAGAACCACCGTGTAGCGGCGACCTTCCTCCACCGCCTCGATCTCGGCTTCGAGTCCATCGAGGTCGGTCGTCGCCTCGTCGAGTGAAACCTCACCCGAGCTCAGGTTCTTGATCTCGAGGCTCGCCTGCTGCGGCTCACTCAGCTCGCGTCGTCCAAAGTCGGCGATCCGCGGCGTCACCGTCAAGACCGGGCGCACAAAGCCGGACACCGGAATGCGCAGAGTCTCCTTCTCGGGGTGATCGGTGTGGACGACGACGAAATCGGCCAGCGGACCGATGGGGGCGTTGTTGGAAAGGGAGATGTCGACTTTCCACTGGCGACCCGGGATTCCCGATCGCCTCTCCTCCGAGCTCGCCTCCCGGTGGCTGACTTTGACAAAGCGATAGGGCGAATCGACACTCAGGACGTTGAAGTCTTCGCGATCGGGCGACCAGACGATCTGCGAGCTGCTTTGCGCGGATTCTCCTTCGACGGCGACAAAGCGAGAGTAGCCCGGGTGGGCTTCCACCGCGGCCCGGATGGCGGCCTTGATCACCAGGTTGACCTTCGGGTTGGTCGTATCGTTGGTAAAGACCTGGACCGACTTGGCGATGGGTCCACGGAAGCTGGTGGTATCGACCTCGGCCCGGATCTCGCCGCTCTGCCCGGGCGCAATCGTGCGGTCGAACTCGGCCACGGTGCAGCCGCAGGCGGGTTTGACTTCGGTGATCTCGAGGATGGCGTCACCGTCGTTGCGGATGACAAAGCGGTGGGCCAG
>SBFI01000429.1 GCA_006227875.1 Acidobacteriota bacterium | reverse complement strand
ACGACACTCCTGATCTGATCCTCCTCCGAGGCGAAGTGCGTCCGGCGGGCTCCCATGTGGGAGCTCGGTCGAGTGCCAATTCCGAGCGCTTTGGAGGAGTACATGTATCGAGTATCCAGAAGTCTGTTGGCGATTAGCCTGCTGATCGTCGCCCCAAAGGTGGGGGCGACACAGGACCGCCACCACGATGAGCACCAGGTAGAACCGAGTGAGACCGCGGCTCTCCTGCCGGCGGAGAGGCTGTTGGGCAGCATCTCGCAGGAGGAGTTGCGGGTGCTCGCGGCCGAGGTGCTCGAGGACAACCCGGCACTTGCAGCGGCGCAGGCCGAAGCGCGGGCGGCGGCGCTGCGCGCGCCCCAGGTCAAGGCGCTGCCCGATCCAACGCTCGGTGTGGTCGTTTTTGCCGAGACGCCGGAAACAAGGGTCGGCCCCCAGGAGTGGACGCTCATGCTGTCGCAGAGCTTCCCCTGGGGTGGCAAGCTCTCACTCAAACAGGAAGCCGCTCTGCTCCGCGCGGCATCTCTCGAGGCCGTGGTGGAGGCCAAGAGGCTGGAGCTGATCACCGAAGTGCGGCGACTCGCCTACGAGCTGGCCTTTCTCGATCGGCGGGAGGAGATCACCCGGGATCTGCGCGGGCATCTCCTCCAGCACGAGGAGATCGCCCGGGTCCGCTACTCCACGGGTGTGGGCCTGGGGCAAGGGGTGGTCAAGCTGCAGGCCGAGATCACCCGTGTCGAGGAGCAACTCCTCGACATCGAGACGCGGCGCTCGGCGCTGGAGGCGCAGATCAACTCGCTCAGGGATCGACCGGCGAGCTCACCGTTGCCGAGGCTGGATCTGCCGCCGGTCGCCGCGGTCAGAGTGGAGCCGGAGGAGCTCACCGAGCGAGCCCTCGCCTTCCGGCCCGAGCTGGCCTCGGCCGAGGCCGAGATCGCCCGCGCCACGGCCCTGGCGGAGTTGGCGGGCAAGGATAGACGCCCCGATTTCAAGGTGGGGTTGTCCTACACCGGGGTGGGGAGGCGGGAGGACCCGGCCGGCATCGCCATGCCACCGGAGGACAACGGCAAGGACATCTTTGCCGTCCAGGGCGGCATCACCCTGCCGATCAGCCGCAAGAAGCTGCGGGCGGGGGAAGAAGAAGCCGAGGAGCTGGTGCTCGCCGCCCAGCAGAGCCGGCGCGCCACCGCCACCGCCATAACGGGATCGCTGGGCGATCTCATGGAGAGATTGCCGCTCACATGGCGGCAGCTGCGGCTGCTGGAGGATCTCCTCATCCTGCAGGCCGAGGAGGCGGTGGAATCCGCCGAGGCCGGCTATGTCGCCGGCACGCTCAACGCCCTCGATCTGCTGGATGCCGAACACGTGCTCTTCGAGTCCCGAATCGCGGTGGCTCGGGCGCACGCCGACTATTCCATCGCGCTGGCCCGCCTCGAAGGAGCGGTGGGTGAGCCCTTGGCAGCCAACGACATCGAGGAGTGACCTGACCCATGTCATGGAGTAACGAAGATACAAATCCGACGGCCAAGCGCTGGTTGAGCAGGGTCGGCTGGCTGGTCGGCGGCCTGGTGGTCGCCTACCTGCTGCTGCTCGACCCCTGGGGTCTCCACCCTGTCGACGGCTGGCTGCAAGAGCGTTTGGGATATCACACGATGGTGGAGATGGAGCCTGCCGTCGAAGAGGAGGCACGGCTCTACACCTGCCCGATGCATCCACACATCCTGGAGGAGGAGCCCGGCGAGTGTCATCTGCGGTATGGACCTGGTGCCGGTCTCTGAGGATGAGGAAGACGCGGAAGCGGCGATGGGCGAGGGCACCACGATCCGCATCGATCCCGTCGTGGTCCAGAACATGAACGTCCAGAGCGCACCCGTGGAGCGCAGGGATCTGCGCCACCACATCCGCACCGTCGGCTATCTCGAGTACGACCAGGAGCGGATGGTCACGGTGACCACCAAGTACTCGGGTTGGGTGGAGAAGGTCTATGTCAACTATGTCGGCGAGCCGGTCGAGAAGGGGCAGCCCCTGTTCGAGATCTACTCGCCGGAGCTGGTGCAGACCGAGCAGGAGCTGCTCTCGGCTCTGCGGTACGCCGGACGTTTCGACGAGACCGCCGAGGAGGCCCAGCGGCGAGCCACCGGTTTGGTGGAGGCGGCGCGCACCCGTCTCGGCTTCTGGGACATCTCACCCGAGCAGATCGCCGAGCTCGAGGAGAGCGGCGAGATATTTCGCACCCTGAAGGTCGTGGCGCCGGCAAGCGGCATCGTCATGAAGCGGGTCAAGGGTCTCGAGGGTATGGCTGTGCAGCCCGGGATGGAGATCTTCCACATTGCCGATCTCTCGTCCCTCTGGTTGTCGGTGGAGGTCTTCGAGGATCAGGTGGCCTGGATTGCCCAGGGCACACCGGCCGAGGTGACCTTTACCTACTTTCCCGGCGAAACCTTCCGCGGCACGGTCCAGTTCATCGAGCCCGAGTTCTCCGAAGAGACGCGAACCCTACGGGTCAAGTTGGCGGTGCCCAACCCGGGTGGCCGCCTGCGCCCCGGAATGTTCGCCACCGTGGTCTTTGCGCCGGTCGCGGCCCGCGAGACCCTGGCCGTGCCGTCGCTGGCAGTGCTGCGAACCGGTCAGCGCAACGTCGTGGTGGTGGATCTGGGAGAGGGGCGGTTCGAGCCACGCGAGGTGACGCTGGGTCACGAGGGTGAAGGGTATGTCGCCGTTCTCGATGGTCTGGCCGAGGGCGATCGGGTCGTGACATCGGCCCAGTTCCTGCTCGACTCCGAAGCCAGCCTCCAGGAGGCGGTGCGGAAGATGATCGCCCAGCGCTCCGAGCACGAGGGCCACTAGGAGTCGACTCATGCTGAATCGAATCATCGAGTGGTCGCTGCGCAACCAACTGCTGGTCATTGTCGCCCTGGGGCTGGCCATCCTCGGAGGCATCTGGGCGATAAGGGAGACGCGGTTGGATGCCATACCCGATCTGTCGGGAGTTCCCCGGCCAGGCGCCGCAGGTCATCGAAGACCAGGTCACCTATCCCATCACCTCCAAGATGTTGGCGGTGCCCTTTGCCAAGATCGTCCGTGGCTATTCATTCTTTGGCTTCTCCTTTGTCTACGTCATCTTCGAGGACGGCACCGATCTCTACTGGGCCCGGTCGCGGGTTCTGGAGTATCTCTCCGGTCTGGCGGGTGAGCTTCCAGAGGGGGTAAACCCTCAGCTCGGGCCCGACGCCACCGGGGTGGGGTGGGCCTTGATGTACGTCCTCAATTCCGAGGAGCGTTCGTTGGCCGATCTGCGGAGCCTGCAGGACTGGTATCTGAAATACGGTCTGTCGTCGGTAGAGGGCGTCTCCGAAGTGGCCTCTTTTGGCGGCTTTGTCCGCCAGTACCAGGTGGAGGTCGACCCGGTGCGGCTGCGCGCTTATGGTGTGCCGCTGCCGAAGATAAAGCAGGCCATCCAGCGCTCCAACATCGATGTGGGCGGCCGGCTGGTGGAGATGTCGGAGCGGGAGTTCATGGTCCGCGGGCGTGGGTACATCAAGGATGTCCGCGATCTCGAGAATGTGGTGTTGGGCTCGGGGCCCGGCGGGGTGCCGATCCTGCTCAAGGACGTGGCCCATGTCGGTATCGGGCCCGAGATCCGCCGGGGTGTTGCCGACTGGAATGGGGAAGGGGAGACCGTTGGTGGGGTTGTGGTGGTGAGGTGGGGTGCCGATACCCTGTCGACCATCGCCCGGGTCAAGGAGCGGCTGGCCGAGCTCGAGGAGGGACTACCCGACGACGTGGAGATCTCGGTGGGCTATGACCGTACCGGGCTGATCGAGCGCTCGATCGACACCCTCACCGACACGCTGATCGAGGAGTTCATCGTCGTCTCGCTGGTCTGTCTGGTCTTTCTCTTCCACTTCCGCTCGGCCTTTGT
>SBFI01000079.1 GCA_006227875.1 Acidobacteriota bacterium | reverse complement strand
ACCACGATCGCGGCAGAGAAGTCGTTGGCCACCAGTCGCCCCATATAGGCCGACTTGAGGATGTTCTCGCGCACCTTGGCGAGTCCCTCGGGAGTCGGGGCGAAATCATCCGGGATGACGTTGCCGCCCGAGATGCCGTCCTCCACGACCTCGGTAAAGCGGACGTTGGGTGTAAAGAGCGACATCACGCGTGTGCGATCGACTCCGGGGATGAAGAAGACCTCGTCGGTCACCTGGCGCAGAACCTCGAAAAATCGGGGGGTAAAGATGTTCCCCTCGCGAGCCCGGATGGCGATCACCACCCGGTTGGCGCCGCCGAACTCGTCACGGTACTCGAGGTAGGTCTGCATGTACTGGTGTTCGAGCGGTAGCAGCTTGGCAAAGCCCGCGTCGATCTTGAGATGTGTGGCCTGGTAGAGCATGAACAGTGTGAGAACGGCGAACAGAGCGACCACCAGCCGCCGGTTGCCAAAGACCAGGTTCTCGAGCTTGGTGACCATGTGTTACCTATCCTTTCGACCGGCGAGGTCGGCAAGGGGAAGGGTCCGCACGCCGAATTCGCCAACCAGCAGCAACGAATCCTCGGATGCTTCGACCACCGCCGAAATACCGCGGCGGCTAGACTGCTGGAGAGGATCAAAGGAGTGCCCACCGTCGTCGGAGACCAGCGTGACACCGCCGAGACCGGTGATGAGAATGGTGCCGTCGGCGAGCACCAGACCGTCGGTGAGCATGGCCACGGTTCCGGTCTCGAGCTCCTCCCAACTCTCGCCCGCGTCATCCGAGCGAAAGAGATGTCCACGCAGGCCAAAGAGCAGCAGCGAGTCGCCCTCCAGCGGGAGGGTGGCGAAGAACGAACCGGTGTAGGGAGAGGGGATCTCGGTCCAGGTTGCCCCGCCGTCATCCGAGCGGTAGACCAGGCCGGCCTCGGCGGCGATGTAGAGGCGACCGTCGTCGGCCCTGGCGACATGATGGAGATGGAAGTCGTCTTCGCTGATGGGGTCGAAGGACCAGCTCTTCCCACCATCCGAGGTGCGGTAGAAGCTGCCGTAGGCGCCGATGGCAAAGCCGTTATCGGTGTCGGCGAACCAGACATCGAAGAGCGGACTCTCCTCTTCGGGCGCCGAGTGGACCACTTCCCATGTGTCGCCGCCGTCGGTTGTGCGGAGAATCATAGCGTCGTGGCCCACGACCCAGCCGAGTTTGCGGTCGTGGAAGAAGACACCGGTCAGGGCCGCCCGGGTAGGTACCTCGGCCTGCCGCCAGGTCTCGCCACCGTCCTCGGAGACGAGGATATGGCCACGGCCGCCCACTGCCACCAGGGCGCCATCGGCGGTGGCGGCGTCGAGCGTCAGGGAGCGGAAAGCGAGCGGGGCCTGGACGGCGTATTCGGGTGCCGCCACCTCTTGGGCCGGTGCCATCCGGGCGCCAAGAACGAAAAGGAGAGGCAAGATCAAGAGGCGCATCCGCCGGGTTCCGAGCCCGCGGGCGCGGAAGCGTGAGCGATTCACTGGGTTCCCTCCCTTCTGCTGTTCCCCCGCAATCTAGATCATCGGGTGGCCGGGTCGTTGGCGGCCCGACCACCCCCATGTGTCAAGGCATTAGCGCTTGCCCGCCCGACGTAGCGCCGCCGGCGTGTAGTCCTCCAACGTACGCTGGATGTTGAAGTTGTAGGGCGGGTTTCCCTCCTTGAGGCCGATGGCCAGATAGCGGCCGGCCTGCAGGTCGGTAGTCCAGAGGGTGGGCACGTCGTAGTAGTTGATGACGTGACCCTCCGACACCCGCCAGAGCTGGTCGCGATTGTCGTAGGTGTCGACCGCCACGATCTGCCAGCTGTCCTCGTCCAGATAGAACACCCGCCGCTTGTAGATGTGGCGAGCACCTTCCTTGAGGGTCGAATCGACCACCCATACCCGGTGGAGCTCGTAGCGCGGCAGGTCCTGGTTGATATGCAACGGGGTCAAGATGTCCCGGTTGCGTACCGACGGATCTTGCAGTTTGTAGGAGTTGTAGGGGACGTAGATCTCCTTCTTGCCCACCAGTTTCCAGTCGTAACGGTCGACAGCGCCGTTGTACATGTCGAACTGATCGGAAGTCCGCATGGCGTCGGCCGCCGTCCCCGGATTGTCGTAGGCGACGTTGGGAGCTCGTCGCACCCGCCGCTGGCCCGGGTTATAGAGCCAGGCCTGGCGATGCTCCTTGACCTGATTCAGGGACTCGCGTACCAGCAGGATGCCGCCCGCGAGCCGGGCAGGTGCCATGACCCTCTGCTTGAAGAACAGAATCGTGTTGTTGAGGTCGGCCTCGGTCATGCCCTCCATGCTGTAGAGCATGTAGAACTCGTCGTGAAACTGGACCAGGGTGAACTTGCCGCCGCGGGTGGGTGCCGCTTGGCCGATGTCGCGCGAAGCGCTCTCAGCGCGATAGCGGAGTAGGTGGTTCCAGATCGCCTCCACTCCGACTTTGGGGATGGGAAAGGGGATACCGTTGATGGCCCCTTCGACGCCGTAGCCGTTCTCGACCAGGCGGGCGGTGGCGGCGATCTCCTTGGTCTTGTCGTAGATCCGTTGCGGGTAGGAGGCGCTCCGTCGGGTCGGGTAGACGTTCATCTT
>SBFI01000327.1 GCA_006227875.1 Acidobacteriota bacterium | reverse complement strand
GAGCCAAAGATCTTGCCGATGGAGGACTCGATGGCGTACTCCTCGATCGCGTCCACGACGTGCCGGTCGTAGTCGGGATCATCGGTGTCCAACTGAGCGATGCGCTCGTCCATCAGCCCCACGGCCCGGTAAATGGCGCTGTCGAGCATGTAGGTCCGCACCACCATCTCGGCGAACTTCTTGCGCAGGGCCTCGAAATAAGCGATCGGCTGTCCGAACTGCTGGCGCTCGAGCGCGTATTGCACGGTATTTGTGATACGGTATTTGTGATCGTCCCTTTGCAGCCCCCGAGATCGGCGGCGCCGAGCTTGAAACGACCGATGTTGAGGGAGTTGAGAGCGACGGGTAGCCCTTTGCCGGGCTCACCCAGGAGATTCTCCTTGGGCACCCGCACGTCCTCCAGCAGCACCGTTACGGTCGAGGAGCCTTTGATCCCCAGCTTGTGCTCCTCGGCGCCGATTGAAAGACCGTCCCACGTCCTCTCCACGATGAAGGCCGTGTTGCCGGCCCCTTCGAGGTTGGCAAAGACGATGAACGAGTCGGCCCAGCCGCCGTTGGTGATCCAAAGCTTGGTGCCGTTGAGCAGGAAGGCCTCGCCGTCCTCCGTGGGGGTCGCGGTGGTCTTGAGGTCGACGACGTCGGAACCGCACTCCTGCTCGGTCAGAGCGTAGGCGCCGAGGTATTCGACGCTGGCGAGCTTGGGCAGGTACTTGGCCTTCTGGTCCTCACTGCCGAAATAGACAATCGGTAGCGTGCCGATACCCACGTGACAGGAGAAGGTCACTACCCAGGAGGCCGAGCCACCAGTGGTCAGAGCCTCGACCACCAGCGCCGAAGTCGTCTTGTCGAGCTCCAGGCCACCGAATTTCTCCGGCACGTCGATACCGGTCAGACCGAGCTCGCCCACCTCCCTCATCAGCTCCATGGTGAGCTCCTGGTTGTGGGTGCTCAGGTCGTCCCGGCTGGGCGCGATCCGCTCGGCGGCGAAGTCGCGCACCATGCGGTCGATCTCTTTCTGCTCTTCGGAGAACTGCTCGCGTGTGAATACCGGTCCGACGACCGGCTCCACCAGAAAGGCTCCACCCCGACGAAAGGCGGGTCTGGTCACACCTGCAGCCGCCGCCGAGCCGGCTCCGCTTTTCTTCTCATCCATTGTCTTTTGCTTGCTCATGAGATCCCCTTCGGAAGGCGCAAGTTTTGGGCTCACTGGGCGCGAGGATCACGAATCCGCAGCCGCAGTGCGGCTAAATTATAGCACAAAATTGCTGCAGTGCGGCAAAGCTTGGTGTGAACCATTCCACCCCCCCGGGCAGTGCCTTGACGCCAAAGGGTTGCGTCTCACCCCACCCGTTTGGGCGGTGCCGACAGAGTCCCGATGATTCATAATAAAAACGGAGGTCCCCCTCGCCCTCCGACGGGTTCAAATACAACCGGTCATAAACAACCCTCATCCCTATAAGGAGAGCCGAATGACTACTGCCAAGCTGATTCTCGACGGCAAGGAGTACGAGTTCCCGACGGTCGTGGGAACCGAAAACGAAGTCGGGGTCGACTTTACAAAGCTCCGGCCTACGACTGGTGCGATCTCGGTCGATCCCGGGTACGGCAACACCGGCTCCTGCGCGAGCTCCATCACCTTTATCGACGGTGAGAAGGGCATCTTGCGCTACCGGGGCTACCCCATCGAGGAGATCGCCGAAGAGGCCAGCTTCACCGAGGTCTGCTTTCTGCTGATCTACGGTCACCTACCGACCCAGCGGGAGCTCGACACCTTCAACGAGAAGCTGACCTACCACAGCATGATCCACGAGGCCATGAAGCAGTTCTTCGACGACTTCCCGGTCACGGCCCATCCGATGATGGTGCTCTCCGCGATGATCGCCTCGCTGTCGGCTTTCTACCCACGGGCGACGACGGATGAGGATCGCGAGCTCAACATCATCCGCCTGATCGCCAAGGCCAGCACCATCGCCGCCTTCTCCTACAAGAAGTCGGTCGGCCAGCCCTTCATCTACCCGCGGAACGATCTCACCTACACCGAGAACTTCCTGCACATGATGTTCGCCATCCCGGCCGAGCCCTATGTGGTGCCACCGGTGCTCAACAAGGCGCTCAACCTGCTGCTCATCCTGCACGCCGATCACGAGCAGAACTGCAGCACCTCGACGGTGCGCATGGTGGGGTCGAGCCAGGCCAACCTCTTCGCCTCGATCTCCGCCGGTGTCATGGCGCTCTGGGGCCCGCTCCATGGCGGTGCCAACCAGAAGGTCATCGAGATGCTGCAGAAGATCCGGGAGGATGGTGGCGACTATCAGAAGTACATGGACATGGCCAAGGACAAGAAGTCCGGCTTCAAGCTGATGGGCTTTGGCCACCGGGTCTACAAGAACTTCGACCCGCGGGCCACGCTGCTGAAAGAGGCGGCCGCCGACGTGCTCGCCGGACTGGGTATCGACGATCCGCTGCTCGAGATCGCCAAGAAACTGGAAGACATCGCCCTCGAAGACCAGTTCTTTGTCGAGCGCAAGCTCTATCCGAACGTCGACTTCTACAGCGGCATTCTCTATCGGGCGATGGGTATCCCGACCGAGATGTTCACCGTCATGTTCGCCCTCGGCCGGCTGCCCGGCTGGATCTCACAGTGGAAGGAGATGCGGGAGGATCCCAAGGGACGGATCTCGCGTCCACGGCAGATCTACACCGGTGAGACCAAGCGGCCCTACGTGCCGATGAAGGACCGCAAGGCCACCGTGGCCACACCTGAGGAAAAGCTCGAGCCGGTCACCGTCTAGGACCTGACGTCTCTCTCCCCGGGAGGCTACCCGCCTCCCGGGGAATCGAGCCGGCAAACGCCATACTCCCGGGGGGAATTTAGTTGGCCTCCAGGGCTGGAGTGCGGGTGGGAGACCGGGTTAAACTGCTCAAAAGACATGGCGCTGGGTGATCGGGGCTTCGCTCAGGAGGCCCGACCGGCGGCGCCATGACATCCCACACGAATCGGAGGAGAAGCCCATGCGCGAGGCGGTAGAAGAGCTGTGGCCCGAGATCGCCTGGATCAACGACAACGAGCTGCGCGCGAGCGTGCTCGAAACCTGGATCAAGGCCTTCGAGCATAGTCCGCTGGAGCCGCAGGATCTGAACGAGATACCGTTTACCCTGCTCATCCCAGACTGCCCGGCCACCTTTATGGAGCACAAGCGGTGTGTGGTCCACATCGCCCGGCGGTCGGCCGAGGCGATGGACGAATTTCTGGGTCGAGCGTTGCCGATCGACACGGACGTGGTCATTGCCGGGGCGATCCTGGCCGACGTCGGCAAGCTGCTCGAGTACGAGACCAAGGATGGCAAGGCGGTGCAGAGCGATCGGGGCAAGGCCCTGAGACACCCCTTTACCGGTGTCCACCTGGCCATGGCCTGTGGTGTCCCCGACCCTGTCTGCCATATCATCGCCACCCACGCCGGCGAGGGGAACATGGTCAAGCGCAGCACCGAGGCCTACATCGTCCACCACGCCGACTTCATGAGCTACGAGCCATTCAAAAATCTTTAGACAGGCAAGCAACATAGGGGGTTGAAAAAAAGTGAGCGAAACCATCACCGCCCGGATGTCGCGCTGGGCCACCGACCTGGAGTTCGATCACCTCACCGACGACGCGGTCCGCGAGGCCAAACGCTATCTGCTCGATTCCTTCGGCTGTGCTCTGGGAGGATTTCAGCAACACGACGTCAAGATCGCCCTCGACGTGCTCGAGGAGCACGGCGGCACCGGACCGGCCACGGTCATAGGTACCGGCAAACGGATGGATCCGGTGTCGGCCACGCTGCTCAACGCGCTGATGGTCCGGGTCATGGACTACAACGACATCTACTGGCAGCAGGACCCCTCCCATCCATCCGACATCATCCCGGCGGCCATGGCCTGTGGCGAGCGGACAGGCAAAGGAGGGCGCGATCTCATCGTCGGCATCGTCCTTGGCCACGAGTTCGAGATGCGGCTCTGTGAAGCGGCCATCCCCGGGATCCGCGAGCGGGGCTGGCACCACGCCACCCTGACGGCATTTGTCTCGCCGATGGTGGCAGCCAAGCTGCTGGATCTGGATTGGGAGCAGATGCAACACGCCATCGGCATCTCCGGCTCCCGCATGGCCACCCTCGGTGCGGTGACCGCCGGCAAGCTCACCATGATGAAGAACACCGTCGACCCGATGGCCACCCAGAGCGGGGTGCTGGCGGCGCTGCTGGCCGAGAAGGGCTACAGTGGACCCGAGCACGTCATCGACGGCAAGGAGGGGCTGGTCCAGTGCATGGGCCCCGAGTGGAAGCTCGAGATTCTGGAAGAGGGTCTGGGTGACGGTTACCGCATCACCCAGTGCGGCATGAAGGCCTTCCCCACCGAGGCGCTGACCCACGCCCCCATCTCCTGCACGCTGGACATCATCAAGGAGAACGACCTGGCGCCCGAGCAGGTCGAGAAGGTGCACATCCGGTCGCTGGCCCGGGCGGCGGACATCCTCGCCGACCCCAGCAAGTACGACCCCCGCACCAAGGAGACGGCCGACCACAGCCTGCCGTATGTTATTGCCGCGGCGGTCGCCGACCGCCAGGTCACTCCGCTCCAGTTCACCGACGAAAAGATCATGGATCCCAAGATTCGAGAGCAGCTCGAGAAGGTCGAGGTCGTCGCCGACCCCGAGATCGAGGCACTCTTCCCAGAGCTCCAGCGGGTGATCGTCAAGATCGTCACCACCGACGGCCGCGAGCTGACCAAGCAGATCGACTACCCCAAGGGCGATCCCCGCAATCCGCTTACCGACCAGGAGATCGAGGAGAAGTTCGACGCCCTGGCCGAGGCGGTGATGACGACGGAGCGGCGACAGCAGCTCAAGGAGGCGGTCTGGAATCTGGAGAACGTGGATTCGATCACCGAACTGATGAAGCTCGCCGCCACCGACGTCTAGCTCGCCAAGGAGACAAGACCATGGGTCAAACGGTCGTAGAGAAAATCGTGCAGTCGCACATGGCCGAGGGCCCCACCGGCCGGCCGCTGCGGAGCGGAGACTTTCTCTCCATCCGCCCGCACCATGTGATGACCCACGACAACACCGCGCCGGTAATGAAGAAATTCCAGGCCATCGGCGCTGCCAGGGTGAAGGACCCCGGACAGCCGGTCTTCATCCTCGATCACGACATCCAGAACACCTCGGCAGAGAACCTGGCCAAGTACAGCTCGATCGAGGAGTTCGCCCGCGAGCAGGGGGTCGACTTCTACCCCGCCGGCACCGGCATCGGCCATCAGGTCATGGTCGAGCAGCAGTACGTGGTGCCCGGCTCACTGGTGGTCGCTTCCGATTCGCACTCCAACATGTATGGCGCCATGGGAGCCGTCGGCACACCGGTGGTGCGTACCGACGCCGCGGCGATCTGGGCTACCGGCACCTTCTGGTGGCAGATCCCGCGCACCATCCAGGTGGTGCTCGAGGGCCGGTTGCCGGTTGGCGCCAGCGGCAAGGATCTGATCATCACGCTGTGCGGGCTCTACAGCCAGGGAGAGGTGCTCAACGCTGCGGTCGAGTTCGTCGGACCGGGGGTGGCGACTCTGAGCATGGAAGAGAGACTGGCTGTCTCCAATATGACCACCGAGTGGGGCGCGCTGGTGGGTTGGTTCCCGGCGGACGACACCACGATCGCCTATCTTGGAGAGCGTCGGGCGATCCTAGCCGAACGGGGTGTGGAGCGAGTGGCGGCCAGCGATCTCGACGGCTGGCGTGACAACCCGCTCGGACCCGACGACGACGCCCACTACGCCGGCCGCATCACGCTGGATCTGTCGACGGTGGTGCCCCACATCGCGGGCCCGGACACGGTCCAGATCGCCACCCCGCTGCCGGAGATGGAAAAGGAGCGGATCGAGATCCACAAGGCCTACCTGGTCTCCTGCGTCAACTCGCGCACCGAGGACATCGCCGCCGCGGCGGCGGTCCTGGCCGGCAAGAAGATCGCCGATGGTGTCGAGTTCTATCTCGCCGCCGCCAGCAGGGAGGTGCAGGCGACCTGTGAGCAGCAGGGAACCTGGCAGACCCTGCTCGAAGCCGGCGCCAAGCCGCTGCCGCCGGGGTGTGGGCCCTGTATCGGGCTGGGCGCGGGGCTGCTGGAGGCGGGCGAGGTCGGCATCTCGGCCACCAATCGCAACTTCAAGGGCCGCATGGGCTCACGTGAGGCCAAGTGCTATCTGGCCAGCCCGGCGGTGGTGGCGGCCTCGGCGGTCGCCGGTTACATCTGCGGCCCGACCCCCTTCGAGAGCACTTCGCTTCGAACCGGGTTCACAACCCTGACCCCTCCTGAAGCCGCATCTGAAGAGGTCGAGATCCTCCCCGGTTTCCCCGAGCGCGTCCAGGGGCGACTCGTCTTCCTCCCCCAGGACAACCTCAACACCGACGGGATCTACGGCAAGGACTACACCTACCGCGACGACATGACCCCGGAGATGATGGCCGAGGTGGTGTTCGAGAACTACGACCCCGAATTTGCAGGGCAGGCTAAGGCGGGTGACGTGCTGGTGGGCGCTTGGAACTTCGGCACCGGCTCGAGCCGCGAGCAGGCGGTAACGGCGCTCCAGTCCAAGGGCATCGCCATGATCATCGCCGGCAGCTACTCGCAGACCTATCTGCGCAACGCCTTCAACAACGGCTTCCCCTGTATCGCCTGTCCGGAGCTGGTAGAGCGGGTGCGCGAGCTGCTGGCGGGAGAGATAGACGGAGGCGCCAAGACACTCATTCCCGGCGACGAGATCGAGGTCGACTTCGCCGCCGGAACCATCGTCTTTCGCAAGGAGACTTTCAGCTTCCCGCCGCTGGGTGTCGTCCCTCAGGCTCTGGTCGTCGCCGGCGGCGTCGAGAACAAAGTTCGTCAAGAGCTCGGCATCGGCTGAGCGCTGGAAAGGACAGAGACAAATCATGGCAAAGCAGACTGTGGTGGTGATGCCCGGTGACGGCATCGGTCAGACCGTGCTCCCCGAAGCGTTGCGGGTCATCGAGGCGGCCGGCTTCGAGGCCGACTACGTGGAGGCCGACATCGGTTGGGAGTATTGGATCAGTGAGGGCAACGCGCTGCCGGAGCGCACGGTGGATCTGCTCGCCGAGCACAAATTGGGGCTCTTTGGGGCGATCACCTCGAAGCCCAAAGACAAGGCGGCAGCCGAGCTCGCCCCCGAGCTCCAGGACAAGGGCTTGAGCTACTTCAGCCCCATCGTCGGCATGCGCCAGCGCTTCAGCCTCGATGTCTGTATCCGGCCCTGCCGCTCGTTCGCCGGCAACCCGCTCAATTTCATCCGTCGCACCGCCGATGGCGGTTTCGAGGAGCCGCCGGTCGACGCGGTGATCTTTCGCCAGAACACCGAGGGGATGTACTCGGGGGTCGAGTGGACCCACCCGCCGGCCAACGTGCTCGAGGCGCTCGGAACCCACACCAAGTTCAAGGCATTTGCCGAGGCATCACCCGCGGACCTGGCGATCAGCACCCGCATCTTTACCCGCCGGGCCTGTCAGCGGATCCTGCGGGCGGGCTTCGAGTACGCCCGTAAGCACGGCTACAAGTCGGTCACCGTGTGCGAGAAACCCAACGTGCTGCGTGAGACCTCGGGGATGATGGAAGAGGAGGCCAAGAAGACCCAGGCCGACTTCCCCGAGATCGAGCTCTGGTCGACCAACATCGACGCCCAGATGATGTGGCTGACCAAGAACCCGGAGACCTATGGCGTCATCGTGGCGGGCAATCTGTTTGGCGACATCGTCTCCGACGCCTTTGCCGGTCTTGTCGGCGGTCTGGGCTTTGCCGCCTCCGGCAACATCGGCGAGGAGGTCGCGGTCTTCGAGCCCACCCACGGATCGGCCCCCAAGTACGCCGAGCTGGATCCACCGATCGTCAACCCCATCGCCATGATCCTCGCCGCCGCCATGCTGCTGGATCACATCGGCGAGACTGACAAGGCGAAGAGTGTGCGCGCGGCTGTGGCCGCCGTCGTCCAGGAGGGCAAGGTAAGGCCCTACGACATGATGAAGCTGCCCGGTGGCGCCGACGCCATCGGCAAGGGGGCGGCCACCACCACCCAGGTGACCAACGCCATCATCGAGAAGCTGTGAGATGAAACGGCGTAGAAAGTCTGGCGACTCCTCAACCGGCTCTGCCGGGCGCCGGGGCGAGAGGGTGCGCTCCGATATCTGGGTCGAGGTCGAGCCCAAGGCAAAGGGCGGCATCCAGTTGGAGCTCGCTTCCCGGGTCGAGCCCTACTACGGCGACTCGATCCGCCGGCAGGTCGCCGCCGGGATGTCGACTCTGGGGGTGGACAACGCCCGGGTCGCCATCGAGGACGCCGGTGCCCTGCCCTTTGTCATCGCCGCCCGGCTCGAAGCCGCTGTACGGGCCGCCGGCCATCAGCCGGCTGCTCCGCTGCTGCCCGAGCGCACCGTCGAACCGGCCCCCTCCGACCGCGACCGACTGCGACGCTCGCGGCTCTATCTACCCGGCAACGAGCCCAAGTTCTTTATCAACGCCGGCCTCCACGGACCGGATGCGGTCATCCTCGATCTCGAGGATTCGGTGGCCCCCGATGCCAAAACGGACGCCCGCCTGCTGGTACGCAACGCCCTGCGGACGGTCGACTTTCACGGCGCCGAGCGGATGGTGCGGATCAACCAGCTGCCGCTCGGTTTCGATGACCTGGCGGAGATCGTGCCCCAGCACCCCGAGCTGATTCTGATCCCCAAGGTAGAGCGGCCGGACCAGGTGCGCGAGGTCGACGCCATCATCGCCGAGGCTCTTGGTGGCAGCGAGCGGCCGCTCTGGCTGATGCCGATCCTGGAGTCGGCGCTCGGAATCGAGCACGCCTTCGACATCGCCCGCGCCAGTGACCGGGTGGCGGCCTTGACCATCGGGCTGGAGGACTACAGCGCCGACATCGGTGTGCCTCGGTCGGCCGACGGCATCGAGTCGATGTACGCCCGTCGGCGGACGATCAACGCCGCCAAAGCCGCCCGCGTTCAGGCCATCGACTCGGTCTACAGCGATGTGGACAACGTCGAGGGGCTCGAGAGCTGGTGTCTGGCGTCGAAGCAGATCGGCTTCGAGGGGATGGGTTGCCTCCACCCGCGGCAAATCGAGGTAATCCACGCCGCCTACAAGCCGACGGAGCCCGAGATCGAAAAGGCGCTCCGCATCGTCGCCGCCTTCGAGCGCGCCGAGGCCGAGGGTCTGGCCGTCGTCAGCCTGGGCTCCAAGATGATCGATCCACCGGTGGTCAAACAGGCCCAGCGGCTGGTGGCGCAGGCGCGCGAGCTGGGTGTCATCTCTGAAGACGAATCCGCGACCGAGGCCGAGAAATGAAGAAGGACGCCAAGCTGGTCAAAAACGCTCTCGGGCGCCGGGTGCCGACGGTCGTCAACGGGATCGAGCAGACTCCCTACAAAGGTGTGGGCCGCTTCGAGCCCACGGGGCGCAAACAGGCACCGCCTGTCCGCAGCTGCCGGGACTACCCGGCCGATGGCGACAAACGGGTGGCCAGTCTCGAGGAGGCCCTGAAGAAGTGTGGCCTGCGCGACGGCATGGTCATCTCCAGCCACCACCACTTCCGCAACGGCGACCGGGTGGCCCTCCGGGTGCTCGAAACCGCCGCCAAGATGGGAGCCAAGGATCTGATGTGGTTCCCCTCGGCCTCTTTCCCCTGCCACGAGCCGGTCATCGAGCTCATGGACAAGGGTGTCGTGCACCACATCGAAGGGAGCATGAACGGCCCGCTGGGCCGCTACTGCTCGCACGGCAAGATGCGCGGCATGGGTGTACTCCGCTCTCACGGCGGCCGCTGGCAGGCAATCCAGGACGGCGAGGTGAAGATCGACATCGCCATCATCGCCGCCCCCACCGCCGACCCCTTTGGCAACTGTGACGGCTCGCACGGCCCATCGGCCTGCGGCTCGCTGGGTTTTGCGCTGGCCGACTCGATCTATGCCGAGAACGTCATCGTGGTCACCGACAACCTGGTCCCCTTCCCCTGCATTCCCTGGCAGATCCAGGGCAACAACGTCGACTATGTGGTCGAGGTCGACAGTGTTGGGGACCCCTCCAAGATCGTCTCCGGAACCACCGTCATCACCCGCAGCCCCGATCGTCAGAGAATCGCGCGACAGGTCGCCCAGATGCTGCGGGACTGCGGCATCATGCGCGAAGGCTTCTCCTTTCAGGCCGGAGCCGGTGGCATCGCGCTCGCCTTTGTCACCTACCTGAGCGCCATGATGCGCGAGGCCGGGATCAAGGCGCGGTTTGTCCGCGGCGGCTCTACCAAGTACCTGGTCGAGATGCTGGAGACGGGGCTGACCGACTACATCCTCGATGGCCAGACCTTCGACCTCGACGGCGTGCGCTCGATCGCCGAAGACCCCCGTCACGTACCGACCTCCCCATTTACCTCCTACAACTTCCACGGCAAGGGGAACTTCGCCTCGATGGTGGACGCCGTGGTTCTCGGCGCCACCGAGGTCGACGTTGATTTCAACGCCAACGTCAATACCCACTCGGACGGCCTGCTGCTCCACGGCATCGGTGGCTGGCAGAACTGTCTGACCGCGGGCTGCACGATCCTGGCGGTACCCTCCTTCCGCGACCGCATCCCGGTCATCGTCGACCAAGTGACCACGGTCACCGGCCCGGGTGAATTGATAGACGTCATCGCAACCGAGCGTGGCATCGCCATCAACCCACGACGTCAGGACCTGCTCGATGCCCTGGCCGGCTCCGACCTACCCATCCGCCCCATCGAAGAGATCAAGGCCGAAGTGGAGGGATTCTGCGGCGGCCCTCCACAACGGGCGCGGTTTACCGACAAACCGGTAGCGGTCATCAAGTGGGTCGACGGTACGGTGATCGACACGGTTTTTCAGGTAGAGGAAGACTGAGGTGGCAGCTCCAAAGCCCCTGACCCCCGACCAGCTCTATCGCAAATGCGATTTCGGCAAGCTGGTCTTCGAGACCACCCACGACCTCGAGCCACTCGAGGGTCTACTCGGCCAGCCGCGGGCAGTGGCGGCGGTGGAGTTCGGGATCGGCATCGAGCGCGACGGCTACAACATCTTCGCCTTTGGTCCACCGGGAACCGGCAAGCACACGGCGGTTCAGCAGTATCTCGAGAGAAAGGCCGCAGGTGACGAGACCCCGGGCGATCTCTGCTACGTCAACAACTTCGAAGAGCAACATCGCCCCAAGCTGCTCCAGCTGCCGACCGGCCGCGGTGGCGAGCTGCGCCGGGCCATGGAGCGGCTGGTCGACGAGCTGACCACCGGGCTGCAGTCGGCCCTCGACAGCGAGGAGTATCAGACCCAGCGGCAGGTCCTGGAGGAGCAGTTCAACGAGCGCCAGGCCAAGGCCCTGGCCGAGCTGGGTGACGAGGCCGGCAAGCAGGGTCTGGCGCTGCTGCGCACCCCGGCGGGGATGGCCTTCGCCCCGGTGCAGGATGACGAGATCCTGTCGCCCGAGGAGTTCTCGAAGCTCCCCGAAGAAGACCGCGAACAGTTGGAGAAGGATATCGACTCTTTCAAGGAGAAGCTGCAGAAAGTGCTCCGCCAGTTTCCCCGCTGGCAGCGCGAGGCCCGCGAGCGGCTGCGCAAGCTCAACCTGGAAGTCAGCCGCTTTGCCATCCAGCCCCTGATCGACGAGCTCCGCGAGCAGTTCACCGGTCTCGACGACGTCCAGATCTACCTCGACGCCGTCGAAGACGATGTGCTCGAGAACGCCGGACGCCTGGTGGGTCAGGACAAATCCCCGGCGCAGGCCTTGATGCAGGCGTTGGGCGGTGGTGAGGAGACCGATCAACCATCGCTCAGGCGGTACCGGGTCAACGTTCTGGTGGACCACCACGACACCGAGGGCGCGCCGGTCGTCTACGAGGACAATCCCACCTATCAGAACCTCGTGGGTCGGGTGGAGCACATCTCCCAGATGGGCGCTCTGGTCACCGACTTCAACCTCATCAAGGCTGGAGCCCTCCACCGTGCCACCGGTGGCTACCTGCTGGTCGATGCGCTCAAGCTGCTTGGCTTGCCCTACGCCTACGAGGGGCTCAAGCGGGCCATGCAATCGAAGCAGATCAAGATCGAGTCGATCGGCGAGGCACTGAGTCTCACCAGCACCTATTCTCTGGAGCCCGAGCCGGTGGACCTCGAAGGCAAGATCGTCCTGCTGGGCGACTCCACCGTCTACTACCTGCTCTCGGCCTACGACCCCGAGTTCAGCGAGCTGTTCAAGGTGGCGGCCGACTTCGCCGGCCAGCTCGAGTGGTCGCCGGAGAATCAGGCGCTCTACGCCCGCCTGATCGCCAAGCTGGTACGCGAAGACGAGCTCAGACCACTCGACCGCGAGGCCGTGGCCCGGGTCATCGAGCACAGCGCCAGGATGCTCGAGGACTCGGAGAAGATCTCGTTGCTGATGAGCCGGATCTTCGATTTGTTGCGCGAGGCCGACTACTGGGCCGGCCAGGCCGAGCGTGATGTGGTCACCACCGAGGATGTCCAAAAGGCCATCGATGCCGGGATCTTCCGCCTCGACCGCTACCGGGAGCGGATCCAGGAGGAAATCGACCGCGGTACCCTGCTGCTGGACACCTCGGGAGCCAAGGTCGGCCAGGTCAATGGGCTCTCGGTCTACCAGCTCGGCGACTTCGCCTTTGGCCGACCCAGCCGCATCACCGCCCGCGTTCGTCTGGGCAAGGGCGAGGTCCTCGACATCGAGCGCGAGGTAGAGCTGTCGGGGCCGATCCATTCCAAAGGCGTCCTCATCCTGGGCGGCTTTCTGGGTGCTCGCTATGCCCCCGAGGTGCCCCTGTCTCTCTCCGCCAGCCTCGTCTTCGAACAGTCCTACGGCGGCGTCGACGGCGACAGCGCCTCCTCCGCCGAGCTCTATGCCCTGCTCTCGGCCATCGCGGAAGTGCCGATCAAGCAGACCTTCGCCGTCACCGGCTCGGTCAACCAGCGGGGCGAGGTTCAGGCCATCGGCGGTGCCAACGAGAAGATCGAAGGCTTTTTCGACGTCTGTACGGCCCGTGGCCTCGACGGAGAGCAAGGCGTGCTGATCCCCGCCGCCAACGTCAAGCACCTGATGCTGAGAGAAGACGTCGTCGAGGCGGTTGCCCAGGGCAAGTTCAATATCTACGCGGTCGAGACCGTCGATCAGGGTATCGAGATCCTGACTGGAAAGTCGGCGGGAGAGCGCGACGGCGATGGGGAGTACCCCGAGGACAGCATCAACCGGTTGGTCGAGGATCGCCTGATCGATCTGGCCGAAACGGCACAGGAGTTCTCTGGACCGCCCGAAAAAGACGAGGAAGAGGAGGAGCCGAAGCCGAAGCCAGAGACCAAGAAAGAAGGTAGCTGATCGTGACCGCAACCCCCGCCACCCGCACCATCCGCCGTGTGCTGGTGGCCCTTGACACCTCTCCATCCAGCATGGCAGCCGCTCGCGCCGCGGCACGGCTGGCCTCTCGTTTCGAAGCCGAGCTGGTGGGGCTCTTTGTCGAGGATCTCGATCTGCTCCACCTGACCAACTCCCCCATGGCACGGCACGTGGATCTTCTTACCGCCTCCTCCGAGACCGTCGAGAGCCTCGATGTCGAAAGGCAGCTCCGAGCCCAGGCCGGCCGTGCCCGACGAGCCCTGGCACAGCTAGCGGATCGGAGCGAAGTCGCCTGGTCCTTCCAGGTGGCGCGGGGCAATGTCGCTGCGGAGGTCCTCGCCGCCGCTACCGAGAACGACCTGGTCAGCCTCGGTCGCTTTGGCTTGTCGCTGCGCCACCGCCGCCGCCTGGGCAAGATCGCGCGCGCGCTTCTCGCCGAGGGCAACCGCTGCACCCTGCTTATCGAGCGCATGGAGGAGGTCCGGCCGCCGGTGGTGGCCGTCTTCGACGGCTCCGAAGCCAGCCGCTCGGCTCTCGTTCTTGCCACCGAATTCGCCGGGCCGAAACTTGGCGCTTTTCTGGTGCTCACCCTCGGTGAGAATTCCGACCAGCTACGTCGGGAGGCGGCAGAGATCCTCGAAGAAGGAGACGTGACCGCCGAGCTGATCGACCTCGGACCCGCGCTCGACTCCAAGGTTGTCAACTTGGTCCGCCGTCGTCGCGCCGGTCTGGTCCTCCCCGTCGGCGGCCCCGCCCTGGGCGAAGAAGAGATCCAGGGCCTCCTCAACCAGATCGACTGCCCCGTTCTGGCCGTCAGCTGAACGATTGCGCGACGCTTCGGGGATCGCCGGCAATCAAAGCTGTCACCCGCTATCTCTGTAGAGTATGATATATCATATGAGCATATTGGGAGTATGATATGGCCTCGGAACGAGTAACCATCACCCTGCCTGAGGAGCTGGTACAAGAAATAGACGAGCGGGAGCGCAATCGCAGCCGCTTTGTTCAGCGGGCCGTCGCTCGGGAACTCGACCGGCTCCGCCAGGAAGAGCTCCGGCGGTCGCTCGACAACCCTCATACCGACAGCGAGGCCGTGGCGGAGTCGGGCTTTTCCGAATGGGCCGATCTGGTGGATGCAGGCGACCAGGAACTGCTCGACGCCTCGGCTGGTCAAGAAATCCGGTGGTCCGACGACGGCTGGATCGAGGCAGACGAGTGAAGCTGGAGCGTGGCAGCCTGATCCTGGTGGCGCTCGATCCGGCACTCGGGCACGAGCAACGGGGGATGCGACCCTGCGTCGTTGTCAGCAGCCCGGCGGTGGCTTCCAATCAGCGATACCCGCTGCTGGGGGTGATCCCGGTGACCGGGACACCGGGCGAAGGCGCCCTCTACCCGACTCTCGAGCCCGGTGCTTCCGGGCTCCGCAAGCGCTCCTGGGCCTTGATCGACCAGGTCCGAGCCATCGACAAAAGACGGGTTCGCAAAGTCTTCGGCCAGCTGCCCACAGAAGAGCTGGCCCGGATCGACGAAGGACTCAGACTCTTCCTCGGGCTCACCTAGAATTCTCGCGATGCCGCTGCATCTCGAAGCTACCGTGTGGGCGACATCGTCGAAGCGGCCGGTCTCCGTGCCGGCCGCTGGCAGATGCTCGCCCTCATATCAAGTTTGATGCGCCCTCGATGAGAACTGACTGGAGTTCCGAGCTATCAGCAGCCGTCGACGAGCTGAAGGAACTGGTGGCGGCGAGTCATCTGGAGCAGGACGCGATCCGTCGGTTTCGCGAGCACTACGACCGGCTGCCCAAGGACACCCCCCTGGCACCCCGATCGCTCCACCGGCTGCGCGAGGGCACCGTAGCCTATCTCGATCTCCAGGAGCGGCTGGGAGAGCTGGCGACGCGTTACGAGCCCCTAGTCCGAATGGACGACCAGCGACTCGCCGAGCTCGGGCTGGATCCCCGGCAGCAGAGAGCGGCCGTGATGGTGTCGCTTGCCGCCGCCCTCACCATCTACGACAACTACCTGTCGCTGCGCAGCATCCTGGAGGACGACCGGCTCCCTGGTCAACGACCCCGATGTGGGCTATGGCATCGAGGAGGACGAGCTGCGACAGTTTGTCGAGGGCCTCTACTCCGACCAGACCCGGGCTCGGGTGCGCGCGTTGCTCGACTGGTACGAGACCAACGGCGCCGCGCCAGACCCGGAGACGAAAGACGAGCTTTTTCTGCGGTCCGCCATCGAGTCGAGTGTCTCCTACCGCTGGGCGCGCGAGATCTCGCTGGATGAGAAGGTAAGGCAACGAGCCGAGCTCGCCCGCCAGCGGTTCGTAGACGCGCTCGACGAGCTCGGCAAAACCACCGTCGGGACGCTGAGCAAGATCTTTGGCAACGGTGTCGGTCTGATCGAGACCCGCAAAGGCAAGCTCTGGCAGTGCGAGGAGGTCGAGCGGCACCTGCTCGAAGTTCTCCAACCGCTGGATATCTTGCTGGAAAAGACACCTTTCCGGCTCACCGATCGCTTCATCCCGGGCCACTTCGGTCATGTCGCTGTCTGGATGGGGACTTACGAGGAGCTCGAGCGGCTTGGCCTATGGAACCACGAGATCTTCGACGAGAGTCGCTACCAGGTCTACCGCGACCTGGTAAGGGATGGACACTCGGTGCTCGAAGCCCTGCGTACCGGAGTCGAGCTCAACACCTTGGCGGAGTTTCTCAATGTGGATGACCTGGCGGTACTGCGGCCGGTGTACCTCGACGAAGAAGAGATCCCTGAGACCCTGATCCGCGCCTTCCGTCAGGTCGGCAAGGCCTACGACTTCAATTTCGAGGTCGAAACCACCGACACCATCGTCTGCTCGGAGCTCCCCTACCACGTCTACACCGGCGTCGACTGGCAGACCGACGAGCAGCTGGGCCGGTTCACCATCAGCCCCGACCATGTGGCCGCTGAGGCGCTCACGGAGTCAGGACCCTTCGAGCTGGTCCTCCTCTACCACGACGGCCGGCTCATCGACGCCGCCGAGGACCTCTCACTCATGCGCCGGCTCTCAAAACAGGCCTAAATCTCAGTACTTGAGTAGTTTCCGATACTGGGGTAGGCTAGGGCCGACAGGGACAATTCTCTCGGCTTTTTGCCTGAACCGCCCGCTTGGGCGGTCTGGTTTGTTGTGTTGTGGAGGCACGATCCATCAACTTTTTTGAGGAGGAATTGATGAACGAACAGTCTGTTCTCGGCGAGATTACTGATTCACTCAAGGCGAACGCCACCATGTTGATGATCCTGGGGATCGTCACCTCGATTCTCGGGGTGCTGGCGATGATGGCGCCGATGTTCTCTGGCGGCGTCGTCGCCACTATGATCGCCATTTTCCTGATCGCCGCGGGTATCGCCCGCCTGGTGTTCGCGTTTCAGGCCGGCTCCTTTGGTAAGGGTCTCGTGGCGTTCCTCCTGGGCGCGCTCACCATCATCGTCGGTATCTGGATGATGACCCGACCGCTGCTGACTCTGCTGTCGCTGACCCTTATCCTGATGATCTACTTCCTGGTCGACGGCATCATGGAGATCGTGGCCGCCTTCAAGGCTAAGCCGCTCGAGGGCTGGGGATGGATGCTCTTTGGCGGCATCGTCTCGGTGATCCTCGGCATTATCGTCTGGCGCAACCTCCCCGAGGCAGCGCTCTGGCTGGTCGGGGTCCTGGTCGGTATCAAGCTGATCTTTGCCGGCGCCGCGATGACCGCCATCGGCATGACGGGCCGCAGAGCGATGAAGAAGGTGCAAAAGGCCGCCACGGCCTAGCTACTTACGATTTGGAGTTGCCGGCCCCAATGCCGGCGGCACGAGGGCGGGGATTGTCCCCGCCCTCTCCATATCTAACGGCCGGCGGGCACCGCGCGCCGAAGGCGCGTGGTCGGGCCGGCCGCTTCGATAACCAAGCCTCACATCGGCTAGCACGGAGACTGGCCACTTCAGCCATTTTCCTGGCAGGGCCCGGCCATAGATAATGTAGACCATCGGGTCCCGATGGTTGGTGGGGACCCTCGCTTTGAAAGGGCCGGCAGCGGCGTCGGCCGCTTCGACGAGGAGAAGGGCGATGGCCAGAATCCTGTTCCTTTGTTCACTCTTGATCTTCTTGCTGCATCCCGGTGAGCTTCGGGCTCAGGGGGCGGATCTCACCATCCAAGAACTGCAGCAACAGCTGAAACAGCAGCAGCAGCTCCTCGATCAACAGAGCCAGGAGCTCGACAGCCAGAAGAAGCAGATCGAGGATCAACGCAAGCTCTTGCAGTCATTTGGGCAGCGGCTCGACGAGCTGGCCCAACAGCAACCGGCGGAATCGGCGGCCGCACCACCCAAGAGCAAGGAAGAACTCGCCCTTCTCGAGCGGGTGTCGAAGCTCGAGGAGAAGCTGAAAGAGCAGCCCGAAGCCCCTGCCGACGTCCTCCGTGCCGGGGACTTCCCCGGATCCATCCGCATCCCGGGCTCCAACATGGCCGGCAAGGTCGGTGGTTTCGTCCGGCTCGGTTTTGTGGACAGTATCGATCCGATCGTCTCGGACGACCGCTTTATCGTGGGGTCGATTCCGGTGGAAGAGGGCGATACCGGTCAACAGGGAACCACAATCTCGGCGAAGCGATCACGCGTCAATCTGGACATGCGTATGGACTCGAGCGTCGGACAGTTCCGCGCCTTTATCGAGGGGGACTTCGCCGGTGACGGCGGCACCGAGAACTATCGGTTGCGCCACGCCTACGGGCAGTACAACCGATTCCTCGTCGGCAAGACCTGGACGGCCTTCAAAGACAACTACGCCGAACCCGAGGATGTCGATTTCGAGGGCTTGAGCGCGATGATTCAGCTGCGGCAGCCCCAGGTCCGATGGTCCAAGGTCGCCGAAAACAAAAGCATTATCAGGGTGTCCATCGAAGACCCACAATCCTCGGTCGCCAACGGTGTGAGCTCCTCGACGATTCCGGATCTCATCAGCACCTATCATCGGGAGCGGAAAAGGGGACACACTCGAGTCGGGCTGGTGCTGCGTCAGATTGCGGCCGTACCCGAGGGTGCTGAACCGACCGCAGAGGATGCGACGTTTGGCTGGGGAGCCAGCTTTAGCGGCAATCTGGAGACCAAGAGGTTCGACAAACGGGACCACATGAGCTTCCAGATCAATTTCGGCAAAGGTATCGGCCGCTATATCAACGATCTCGGGACGGTCGGCGGGAAGGACGCGGTCTTCGACCCGGAGACCGGCGACCTCAAGGCGTTACCGGCTATTTCCGGCTATGCTGCCTATCAACACTGGTGGAAGAGTCCCGACAGTCGCTGGCTGCGCAATCTTCGCAGCACCTTTGTCTTGAGTATGGTGCAGGTCAACAACTACGACTTCCAGCCGGACACCGATTACAGGCGGACCATCCGCAGCACGGCCAACGTCATCTGGTCGCCGATCAGCGAGATCGATCTGGGTATCGAGTTTCTGTGGGGCCGGCGCGTCAACGAGAACGACAACAAGGGCACGGCGCGTCAGGTACAGTTCGTGGCGACGTTTAGGTTTTGAGGGCTTGA
>SBFI01000315.1 GCA_006227875.1 Acidobacteriota bacterium | reverse complement strand
CGCTACCGGCTAGGGTTACCGATAGTCTCGGCAGACCAAGATCCTAGGGGCCCTTTTTTTGGCGGCTGTGCATTTCTGGAAACGAGCCTTCCTCGTGCTCGCCCTGTCATTAGCCTTGGCGACCGGTACACGTGCCCAGGACGAGGGGATTCCTCCCACCTTCGAGTTCAGCTTCTCCAACCCCGGTGCGCGAAGCCTGGGTTTTGGCGGAGCCTTTGTGGCCCTGGCCGACGACGCCACCGCAGCCTTTGCCAACCCGGCCGGCCTGGTCCAGCTGGCGCGACCCGAGGTCTCGCTCGAAGGGCGGTATTGGGGTTACTCGACGCCCTACGTCGCGGGTGGAAGAATCTTTGGCGAGCCGTTTGGCGTCGGTCTCGACACCTCCGCCGGTCTGCGCACCGGTACTTCGTCGGCCAACCTCACTGGTATTTCGTTTCTTTCCTTTGTCTACCCGAAGAAGAGATGGTCGATAGCGATCTACAGGCACCAACTGGCCAACTACGAGTTCTACGGCGAGACCCAGGGGCTCTACAGCGGGCCCTGGCCGGGCGGGATCCAAGTCCGACGCGAATTCGATCTGAGCCAGGTGGTAAACCTCGAGATCGTCAGCTACGGTCTAGCCGGAGCCTACAGCGTCAACGAGTCTTTGAGCTTTGGGATTGGGCTCGCCTACTCGGAAGGGCTGATCTCGTTCTTGACTCGGTCGCACGGAGTCATATCCTTCGATGTCCCCGCCGACATACTCTTTGCCGACAGGCCGCTGACCGACGAAAATGTGCTGGCCACTCTCTCCTTCGAGGTCGACTCCAGTGACTGGAGCTACAGCGCCGGATTCCTGTGGCGTCTGTCGAGGGGTTGGAGCGTTGGTGGCTTTTGGCGTCAGGGACCCGAATTCGATGGTCTGCTCGAATTCCGGGCAGGACCCACTATTCCACCACCGCTTCAACCCGGCACCCTGTTGGCACGAGTGCCCGAAGTGCTCGATCTCCCGGACGTCTACGGACTGGGAGTCGTCTACCGCTTTCCCGACGAGCGTCTGACCTTGAGCTTCGAGTGGGATCGGGTGGGATACTCGAGTATCTTCACCCCCGAGTCGGATCTGTCACTGGAGGACGGCAACGAGCTTCACCTGGGCGGCGAGTACGTCTTTCTCGGCAGCACACCGCTGGTGGCGATCCGACTCGGCATCTGGAACGATCCGGATCACGCGGTGGACTACTCGGGCGACAACTACGTCGCTGCGGCCCTGCTGCAGCCGGGCGACGACACGCTCCACTACGCGGCCGGTCTCGGCTTCGCATTCAAACGCTTACAGCTGGATGTGGGTGTCGACTTCTCCGATCTCGTCGACACCGCCTCGTTGTCGATGATTTTCAGCTTCTAGGCGCTGGCTGTTTGGCCCGAACCGACGACTTTGATCATCTTCTTGGCCTGGCGGGCCCAGGGCCGGTCGTTGCGCTTGACGAACTTCGGCGCGTGCTCGTAGTGCTCGAGCGCTTGGCGCAAAATGGCGTGGGCCTTGTCCGGATTGCCGGCTTCGAGCTCGAAGTGGGCATGGGTGACGGCGTGGCGGGTCCGCGGGCTGGTCTTGATCAACTGCTCGAGCAGCTCCAGCGCTTCTTCCCTTCGACCGAGCCCCCAGAGTGACCGGCTAAGCAAAATCCAAGGCTCGTAGTCGTTGAAGGCTCGATCGCCTTCGATCAACTTCTCGAAGAAGTCGACAGCACTTTCGAGCTCGTTCAACCCGATCTTGCACAGCCCCAATCCGAACAGGGCATCCCTCTCATTGGGCTGGGTATCGAGGACTTTGGCAAAGAGCTCGGCGCCTTCCTCGTACTGCTCCGCGTCGTGGAGAGCCTGGCCCAGCCGCAGGCGGTTGGTGAGGCTCGGGGTCTGCTCGTACTGGTAGCGCACTTTCTCGAGGCTGGGAATCTTCTCCCGGTGGAGCAGGTCCTTGAGCCATCGCATCTCCGGATCGTGGATCTTTACCCGAAAGAAGTAGAACCACTCGCCAAACGGGATAAAGATAATCAGGTACCAATAGCCGTCGGCTCGTCGACGGATGGCATCGATCAGCATCCAGGCCATAAAGGCGTGCTGGAGAAGAAAGAGTGCTCGCGTCATCGTGGGTTTACTTGTAACAGACGCCCCGAAAAATCGCAGTGAAATCGCCAATAAGATGAATAGACAGCTGCGTATTGACACCAGATTGTCACCGGATGGTGAGACCCACACCATTGCGTTGCGGGGCCAACCCTGTTTAGAGTCGCCAAGCTGTCCTCACCGCCCGGTCGAGGGCGCGTGACCGAGTCGTCCGCTTCGTGGAATCCAGATCATGTTGACAAAGCCCCGAGAGGCCTATCTGGCCGAAGAGCTGGAGAACTTCCAAGAGACGGTGAAGGTGCTCAAACCTTCTCCGGGAGAGATCTCCAACCTCGACGGGATCGACATCCATGGCGCCTCCATCCCACTCGAGGATGTCGTTGGTGGTGACCACATCATCTATGTCGACTTCGATCGTCGGTACAACATGGACCGCCGGATAAAGGAGGCCGAAAGTGAGGGTCGGGACGAGGTCGCCGAGCGCCTGCGCGAGAGCCGTCGTCGGGTCGGCATCCTGCTCGCCGACGTCTCCGGCCACAAGGTGACCGACGCCGTCATCGCGGCCATGCTGCACCAGGCCTTTCTGCTCGGTGCCTACTACGAGCTCGACCGCTTTGGCGAGATCACCACCAAGCTCTTCGAGCACCTCAATCAGCGCTTCTACCGCACCACCAACGTCAACAAGTACCTGACGCTGCTCTACGGCGAGATCTCCGAAGAAGGCAGGTTCCGCTTTCTGTCCGCCGGCCATGAGCGACCGGTGGTCTTCTCGCACGAGTTTGGGCGTTTCATGCCCATCAGCGAGGAGCGTCTTATCTCCTTTCCTCCAGTGGGCATGTTGCCCTCGACCTCCGACTGGGACGAGCGTGTCGACCCGGGTCATCTCGGCTTCAAGCAGCCCTACTCGGTCAACGAGATCGACCTGCTGGCCGACGGCGACATTCTGCTTCTCTTCACCGATGGTCTCTCGGATCACGGCGGCGGCAGCTACTTCCCCGCGCACCTGGAGCAGGTGCTGGCCGATACGGCCGCGCGGACGGCCGAACAGATCTGCAAGCATCTGCTGGAGGACCTGCTCGCCTTTGCCACCCCCCAGGACGACGTCAGCTTCGTGGTGATCAAGAAGACCGCGACCTAGTCTGCTAGACTCCCGCCAACAAAATCGCGTTCAAACCGACACCCCAGGGCAGCTGACTGGAGAGCCCTGCACGAAGACAGGTGAAGTTGGACCGCGCCAAGGAGAGAATAATGACCGTAGCTCCACCGATTCCCGACGTCGATGTCGAGGATTTGCGCTGCGAAATCCGCAAGGAGTATGCGGAGGTCGCCGCCAACCCCGACAGGGGCTTTCACTTCCATACCGGCCGCCCATTGGCCGCCATCCTCGGCTATGACGACTCTCTGCTCGAGGGTATCCCGGAGGCGGCGATCGAGTCGCTCGCCGGCACCGGCAACCCCTTCAGCCTGGGTGAAATCGCCACCGGCAGCAAGGTCGTCGACATCGGGGCCGGGGCAGGTCTGGACAGCCTGATTGCCGGACGCCTCGTCGGGCCAACCGGCCAGGTCATCGGCGTCGATATGACCGACGAGATGCTCGCCAAAGCACAGAACGCAGCGGCCGAGGCCGGAATGGACCATGTCGAATTCCGCAAAGGCTACGCCGAGTTGTTGCCGGTGGAGGACGGCTGGGCCGACGTCGTCATCTCCAACGGGGTCGTCAATCTCTGCCCCGACAAGGTGGCGGTCTTCCAGGAGATGCACCGGGTGCTCAAGCCCGGAGGCCGGATCCAGATCGGCGACATCATTGTCCAGAAAGCGGTATCCGAAGGCGCCAAGCGAAACATCGATCTCTGGAAGGGCTGAATTGCCGGCGCTCTGCTGGAAGCAGAGCTCGAAGCGGTGGTGGTCGCGGCCGGACTCGAGGATTTCGAGCTGACCTGGCGGGCCGAAGTGTTCGACGGTGCCCCACAGGAGTCCTCGGCCGCGAGCTTTGGCACTCTCGGCGTCAACTTCCGCGCCCAAAAGCCCGGCTGAGTCTCCGTATACTTGGCCCATGGAAGCCGCGCGCAGGCTGACGACTGCGGACGGCACTCGCCTGGCCTACTGGCTCTGGCAGGCGGGGCCGGAGCGCCGACGTCTTCTGGTGCTCATCCACGGCGCCGCGAGCAACCACACCCGCTGGTCGGAATTTCTGGAGCAGACCGAGCTCAAAGAGTCGTGGGATGTGCTGCGGCCCGACATGCGCGGCAACGGCGAGTCGCTGGTGCGCGGCCGACTCGACACCGAGATCTGGAGCCGTGATCTGGCCGAGATCCTCGCGGTCGAGGGCTACCCCTCCGGCCTCGTAATCGGTCACAGCCTCGGCGCCCAGATCGCCATCCACTTCGCCGCCCGCTATCCGAGGCGGACCGACGGCCTGGTGCTGATCGACCCGGTCTTTCGCCGCGCGCTGATCGGCAGGAAACGCCGGATCAGCCGCACCCGTCCTCTTTTTCTGCTCGCCATATGGATGGCGCATGCCCTCAACTCCCTGGGCATCTACCGCCGGCACATCCCCAACCGCGACCTGAAGGATCTCGACCGGGAGACCCGCAAAGAGCTCGAGTCCGCCCGGTCGAAGGAGGAGATCGCCAAGAAGTACAGCGCCCTCGGGCCGATCCTGCGGTACATGCCGACGGCCAACTACCTCCAACAGCTGGTCGAAACCGTCGGGCCGCTTCCCGATCTGGCCGCCATCCGCTGCCCGGTTCTGGTGCTGCTGTCGGCCGGAATCACCTTTGCCGATGCCGAGATCAACAAGCAGGAGATCGAGCGCTTCCCGCGGGTCGAGGTCGCGCCGATCGAAGCCAACCACTGGCCGCTGACCGAGCAGCCCGCTCAGGTTCGCCGCGCGATCGAAGAGTGGGTCGAGGCGAATTACCCAACTGGACGGCTGTAACCTAGCCGTCACACATTTGGACTCTACTGCGCCCCCGAATCCGGGCGGACCGGTACCGAATGCGAGCAAGAATGAGCGATGATCGCGGTCGAGACGACCACCGACGGCGTCCCGGACGACAACCGTCTAAACCAGCTCGGGGGCGGCCTGACCCTTGGCTATGGGATCAGTCGCAGCTGGACGATTTGGGCCGGCTACGGTGAGATCATTGCCAAGAACGACAACAGCGAGGGCAGGATGATCCGCCTGCGACTCATCTACGCCTTTTGAGTCGTTGGCCGAGTAGAAGGAGGTTCCAGTTGAAGGCAAACCAGTCATTCGTACCGTTTCTTCTATTGATCGGTCTGCTCGCGTGCGCGCCGCAAGGTGACAGCGATCCCGGTCCTGCGACCGCAGGACCGAGTCCCGCGGAGAACGAGCAAACGCCCGCGATCGAGCCTGATCTCGAGAACGACTACTCGCCCTATGCCGGGCGCGACTACCCCGCACAGGTCTTCTTTGGCGACACCCACCACCACACCGCCAACTCCGGCGACGCCTTCATGAATGGCGACCGGCTCGGCCCGGAGGAGGCCTACCGATTTGCCAGAGGGGAGGAGGTGGTGTCGTCAACGGGTGTGAGGGTCAAGCTCTCTCGGCCGATGGACTTTCTGGTGATCTCCGATCATGCCGAAGGTCTTGGTGTCATGTACGAGGTCTACAACGGCAACCCGGTGATGATGGCGGACGAGACCCTGGCCCGCTGGAACAAGATGATGAAGGCAGGTGGCAAAGAAGCCGCCGAGGCCCAGAACGAGCTTGTCTCGGCCCAAGCTCAAGGGACTCTGCCGGCGCCGATCACCGATCCCAAAGTGGTGGGGCCAGTGGTAAAAACCGTCTGGGAGGCTCATACCGAGACCGCCGAGCGGTTCAACGAGCCTGGTCGCTTCACGGCGATGATCGGCTACGAGTGGACCTCGGTGCCGGGTGGCAACAATCTGCACCGCAATGTGCTCTTCCGCGACAACAAGGACAAGGCCGATCAGATCATTCCCTACAATGCCTGGCAGAGCGAAGACCCGGAGAAGCTCTGGGAGTGGATGGCGACCTACGAGGAGAAGACGGGTGGCCGGGCCCTGGCCATTCCCCACAACGGCAATCTGTCCAACGGCCGGATGTTCGAGCTTTCCACCTTCGAGGGCCAACCCCTTACCCGAGATTACGCCGAGCGCCGCACCCGCTGGGAGCGTCTGCAGGAGGTCATGCAGACCAAGGGCAACAGCGAGACCCACCCGACCTTGTCCCCCAACGACGAATTCGCGAACTTCGGTATCGCCGGCTGGGAGTACGGCAACTTGACCATGGAGGGCGAGCCGGAATCACCGGAGATGAGACCCTTCATGTATCTGCGCAGCGGTCTTCAAGTGGGTCTCGCCCAAGAACGTGAGCTTGGAGCCAATCCCTTCAAATTCGGCATGATCGGTGGCACCGATGTCCACAACTCGCTGACCTCGATCGAGGAGGACAACTTCTTTGGCAAGCACGTCATTCAGGAACCGCACGCCGAGCGCTGGGAGCATGTCTCCAAGCAGGGTTTTGGCAACACTCGCTACACCTGGCACTACACGGCCGCGGGGTACGCAGCGGTCTGGGCGACCGAGAACACTCGTGAGGCCCTGTGGGACGCCATGTGGCGCCGTGAGGTCTATGCCACCTCGGGAACGCGATTGACCGTGCGCTTCTTTGGCGGCTGGGACTTCGAGACCGAGGACGCCGCGACCCGCTATGTCGCCGACATCGGCTACGAGAAGGGGGTACCGATGGGGGCCGATCTTCCCGTCGTCCCGGACGGCTCCAAGGCTCCCAGCTTTCTGGTGGCCGCCATGAAAGATCCGCTGAGCGGGAATCTCGACCGCATCCAGATCGTCAAGGGCTGGCTGGATGCCCAGGGCAACACCCACGAGCAGGTCTACGACGTCGCCTGGGGCGACGCCGACCGGCGCCGGCCCGGTGCCGACGGCAAGCTGCCACCCGTCGGCGACACCGTGGATGTGGCACGTGCCACCTGGACCGACACTATCGGTGATCCCGACCTGGCCACTGTCTGGCAGGACCCCAACTTCGACCCGACCGAGCCGGCCTTCTACTACGTCCGGGTCATCGAGATCCCGACCCCGCGCTGGACCGCCTACGACGCCCTGCGCTTCGGCATCGAGATGGCGCTCGAGGTGCCTATGAAGCACCAGGAACAGGCCTGGACCTCACCCATCTGGTACAACCCGTAAAGGGAAGACCGCACAACAAACAGCCAAGACGAGAAACAGACTATGACTTCTAGAATCTCGGCATCTGTACTTACCGCAGCCGTGATGCTGTTGGTTGTCGCCTGTGGGGGGCAATCCGAGCAGCTCTCATCGGGGCCTGCCACCACCGCCGATATCCAGGCCACGTCTGGAAAGGGGCAACCCAACCCGCTCCATAATGCCTACTTTGGCGAGACCCACGTGCACACGGCCTACTCGCTCGACGCCTACATCGGGGGCGCGCGGCTGCTGCCGTCGGATGCCTACCGTTACGCCAAGGGTGAGGCGGTCGAGGTGGGCGGCGAGATGTACCAGCGGCAGAGGCCGCTCGACTTCGTCGCGGTGACCGACCATGCGGAGTACATCGGCGAGATGTACTCGACGATGGTCGACGGCGCGCCTGGACACGACAACGAGCTGCTCGAGCAGCTTCGGACTCTCGAGAAACTCGAGGACAAGCAACAGTGGTTCACCAAGTACGTGGTCTCGTCGAACAGGAGCGCGACGCCGCAGCATCCACCTTTTTTCGCCGGGCTGGAGACGGTGAAGAGCGCGTGGCAGGTCGCGGTCGCTGCCGCCGAAGAGCACAACGACCCCGGCAGCTTCACCGCTTTCGTCGCTTTCGAGTGGAGCGGGGCGCCGAGCGGCGCCAATCTGCACCGCAACGTCATCTTCCGCGATGACAACGTGCCTGAGGCGCCGGTGAGCTACATTGACATCAACCGCGAGGATGGGCTCTGGGAGTGGCTGGCCGACAACGAGGCTCAGGGTAGGAGGGCCCTGGCCATCCCACACAACTCCAACGCGTCCAAAGGCATGATGTTTCCGGACGTGGACGCCAAAGGCGATGCGATCGACCTCGAGTACGCCGAGAGGCGTCAGCACTTCGAGCCGTTGATCGAGATGATGCAGGTTAAGGGCAACTCGGAGGTCCACCGAAAGTTCTGGGCCGCTGACGAGTTCGCCGACTTCGAGAACGCCGACTCGATCCAGAAATACTCGGACCGAACTTTTCACAAGTACGACTTCGTGCGCGAGGGTTTGAAGAAGGGTCTGGCCTTCGAGCAAAGGCTCGGCGCCAACCCGTTCAAGCTGGGTTTCATCGGCGGCACCGACAATCACAACGGACTGCCGTCGGCGATAGCGGAGGACAGCTTCATGGGCGCCCACGGTCCCGAGGACGGCTCGGTCGAGCGGCGTCGGGAGGCCGGTGTCGCCAATTGGATCGATGGCAAGGATCTCTCCATCGGCTCGCTGGCTGCGGTGTGGGCGACGGAAAACACGCGAGCCGCGATCTGGGACGCGATGAAACGTCGCGAGACCTTTGCCACCAGCGGTCCCCGCATCCGGGTCCGTTTCTTTGGCGGTGCGGAGCTGCCAGCTGAGCCGTCAGACCCCGAGAGCCTGGTCCGACAGGGCTACGAGATCGGAACAGCCATGGGCGGCGACCTCGGCCCGACCGGGACGCCACCGACTTTCACGGTCTACGCCATGAAAGATCCGGACGGCGCCAACCTCGACCGCATCCAGATCATCAAGGGCTGGGTGGATGCCGCCGGCGATACCCACGAGCAGGTCGTCGACGTGGCCTGGTCGGGTGACCGACAGCGCGGAGCGGACGGCCAGGTACCGCCGGTCGGCAACACCGTGGATCTGACCACCGCCGAGTTCACCAACTCGATTGGCACCGCCACGCTGATGGGAAGCTGGACCGACGAGACCTTCGACCCCGAACAGCATGCCTTCTACTACGCCCGGGTCCTGGAAATACCCACCCCACGCTGGTCGACCTACGATGCCGCGCGGCATGGTCTGCCGTTGCTCGAAGACGTGCCGGTCACCATCCAGGAGCGCGCTTGGACCTCACCGATCTGGCACGTTCCGTAGCCCGCGACAAGAGCCATGACAGTAAAGAACGGACTAATAACAAAAGGAGAACATCATGGGAATTGGCAAGAAAGCAGTCACGCACAAGGGGAAGAAAGTGGTCGAAGGCGCAACGGAGGACATTCCAGTCGTCGGTGATCTGGTGGACGATGCCGTCAAGTCCGGACCCATGGATCGAGCCGATGACAGCCTCGGGAAGACCAAGGACAAGCTCGACCGTGACAAAGACAAAGGTATCCGGGACAGATAGGACGAGCGACGGTGGCCTCGAGAGAGCCGAAGGCGCCGGCAACTGAAAGGCAATTCTGTTGCCGGCGCTATTCGGGTAATGTGTTACGCTTCGCTTATCGTTGAAGGAGTTGTGACGCCCGGACAAGTAGTCTGGAGCAGCGGAATCTGCAACCAAGGGAGGAGTGAACCACGATGGATTTCATTATTGCTGTGATCGTCGGTGGAATCGTCGGCTGGCTCGGTAGCCTGATCATGAAGACGAGTGCTCAGATGGGCATCCTGGCCAACGTTATAGTCGGCATCGTCGGCTCGTCTCTGGGCTTCTGGCTTGCGGGTCTCCTGGGCCTTGGCGCTTCGGGTGCCATCATGCGCTGGGTCATCGCCGTCCTCGGCGCCGTCATCCTCATTGCCATCCTCAAAGCACTGAACATCTTCAAGTAGGGAAAAGGAGAGCTCAATGTCTGTTGCCAAAGTTACCGAGATTTCAGCTTCCTCCAAAGAGAGCTTCGACGACGCCGTCAAGCAGGGCATCAAGCGGGCCGACGAGACCCTCGACAGGATCCAGGGAGCCTGGGTCAGCGAGATGAAGGTCAAAGTCGACGGCGGTGACATCACCGAGTACAGGGTCAACCTGCGGGTCACCTTCGTCCTCAAGGACTGAGGTCGAGCCACCCCTTTACCCTGTTCAAGTCGTAGACCCGATCATCATTGCCGTACAACGGGGTCCCGAATCGTGGGATCGCCGGAACAGGAGAAGTGACGCCACATGAAGCATCTGCTGATCTTCGAGGCCAAGAATCCTTTTAGCGCATTCGTGGCCTTCACCCTCGCCGCCTTCTGCTGGGGCGCGGTCGCCGGCTATGCATACGGCCAGGAGGTAGTCCCCCACGAGCAAACACCCATCGTCCTTCAAGCCAGCGAGGCGGTGCCCGCCAAGCTGCTGAAGAGCGAGTATCACCAGGTGGCGGATCGAGTGGTCAATGATGGCTACATGAACCATTACGAGATCGAGACCCCATACGGTACGTTTACCGCCGAGGGCAACGCCGCCCTGCGGATCCGCATCAAGGAGATCGACGCGCTAGCGCAGCTGGAGGACGTCACCAAGACCAAGGCCTTTGCCGACGCCTTGAAGCGCTCGGCAACCTCTCAAGGCCGCGCCATTGCGGAAACCGTCCAGCACCCGGTCGAGAGCGCCAAGGGGATACCAGGCGGCGTCAGTCGCTTCGTCAAGCGCACCGCGCGCAAGGCCAAGGACCTCAAGAAGGACGGGGAGGAGGGGTACCAAGAGGTCAAAGAGTACCAGGAGAAGAAGAAGGCGGAAAAAGCGGAAGAGGCGGCCGGCCAGGATTCCCAAACCGAGACTCCACCAGACGAGAAATCCACCATCGAGCAGGGCCAGGAGTGGTGGGACGAGAAGGGTGAGGACTACGCCAAGAAGGGCGCCGAGATAGCCAAGGATCAATCCAAGGACTGGATCGGCTACACCGATGCCCGGCGCCACTGGGCCAAGGAGCTGGAGGTCGACCCTTACACCGACAACGCAGTGCTCAGCAAGGAGCTCCACCGCGTCGCGCAAGCGGCCACCGCCGGCGACTTCGCCATGCGCTGGGTACCGGTTCCCCACCTGGAGGTGCTCGGGACCATGGGGGATGTCAACGACCTGGTCTGGGACACAAACGCGCTGGATCTGCGCATGCGCAACGAGAAGCTCCTCTACGGCATGGGAGCTTCGGAGGAGCTCGTCGAGGCTCTCTACGACAATGATCATCAGAGCCCGACCCTGATCATGGTTTTGGTGGATGCCCTGACCCAGCTCGACGGGGTCGAAGGACGGGTCTTCTGGATCGAGCACGCCGCTAGCTCCGAATCGAGGATCGAGTCCGAGTTCCACCTACGAGCCGTCAACTTCTTCGCCGCCTATCATGAGCAGAAGCGACCTCTGGCCAGCGTCGTCAACGGGCGCCTCTATCCCAGCGGGCTCACCACCGATGGACGCCTGGTGCTCGTCGCCCCGGTCGATCATCTGCATTGGACCGAGGACATCGCGGAGGTGATCGAGGTGAGCACTGCGCGACTCGGAGACCGGACGGGCGCCGAGATCTTCGAGGGGTGGATCGAGGGCGGCTGCTCCGACAATACTCTCCGCGCTTTAGAGGGGCTGGGCTACGAAGTCCATACCAACTCTTTTCTGGGTCTCAACGTGACCTTTGGAGAAGAGTGATTCGGATGCCGCCGCGTCGAATTCTCGGGCTCGCAGTCGTCGCCGTGGCGCTGGGCATGCCATTGCTGCCCACAACGATCGCAGCCGACGTCGTCCAGCCGGTCTCGGTGCAGATCAAGGAGCAGGAACCGGGTACATTCCTGATTCAGTGGCAGGTCCCCAAGGCAATCCCCTACGCGGCCATGCCCGACGTGGCCCTGCCTGAGGAATGTCGTTCGACGAGTCCGAGAACGGTCAGAGAGCTTCCGGGGAGCTGGCTCAACCGGCGGACCCATGTCTGTGCCGACGGCCTTGCCGGTCGGACGATCGCCATCCAGTACCCGATCGTCAGCCCGGGGCAAGGCACCCTGCTGCGGGTCGAGCTCCTCTCGGGCAAGCAGCTGGTTCATATGTTGAATCCCGGTGAGGACACGTGGCAGGTACCGGAGAAGCGGGCCGGACTGCTGGAAGCACCCTGGAGGACCATCCGCACCGGGGTACTCGACGGTCTCACCCACCTCGCCGACGGCTGGTTGCATCTGGCCCTGATCCTGGCGATCTGTCTGCTGGGCGGAACACGGACTGCGCTCGGTCTGGTCACCGCCTTTGCCGGCGGACAGCTGCTGGGGGTGGGGGTGTCCGCGGGACTCGGTACCGCTCTCCCCTCCCCGCTTGCCGAGGGTGGAATAGCCGTGGCCGTCGTGCTCCTTGCCAAGGAGAGGTTGAGACCATCCTCGGATCGTCGGCCCATGATCGGTGTGGCCGTAGCTGCCGGCGTCGTCCACGGGTTGGGTATTGCCAACCTGATGCCCACCCCATCGAGCTTTGGCGACCACGACTGGTTCTATATGGTCCTGGCGGTGCTGGGGATGGACGCCGCCCTACTGGTGCTGGTCCTTGCCTCCCTGGCGATCGGTCGGCTTGTAGAAGAGCAGCCCTGGAGCCCCGTTACCGCCAGGGTTCTTGCCTACGGACTCGGTGCCGGAGCCGTCACCGCGGCATTGAGCCTGGTTCTGATCCAACCGACGACCGCAGCCGAATCCTCACCCAACGCTGGCCGGCTTCCCAGCCTGGCCGGCGCCGAGGACAACACCGGCAAGTCCTCGCAGCGTGTAGCACCCCAGAACCCCGACCTGCCTGTGCAGAGCTTTGTGGCCATCGAGGCCTTCGAAGTCCGGCACGAGATTCTGGTGCGGCTGCGAGATGTCGCGGGGCCTATCGGTCTGCCGGAGACGGAATATCTGGAGATCGAGGAGCAACCCGGCCTCAAGGAGCGAGTCGTCGAGATGCTCGTGCCCATCACCGAGGTGTCGGTCGACGGTGCGGCGACCTCGCCGCTGGTCGATCGGGTCGATTTCCTGACCGTCAGCAACCAGGGTGTCCTCCCCCGACCCGATCCGGTTCGCGAGCTCCGGGCGGAGGCCCACATTGGCGTGACCGTGGTTTACACCACTTCACGCACACCGCAGGAGGTCACAATCGGCTGGGAGTCCTTTCCCGAGGGCATCACCAGCATCCCGGCGACGGTCACCGATCCGGAGACCTCGCAGACCGCCACCCTGTCTGCCGAGCAGCCGGCGGTCACTTGGCAGAACGAGCTGATGGATGATCCGGCACCCACGGTGATCGCCATCGCGGTGGAGCCCAGGACCGTTATCTTGCCGGTAGTGGCGCTTGTTTTTCTGGCAGTTCTCGCGCTGCCGATACTTTTCTTCTTCCGTCGAGGGAGCACCGCATCGTCGCTCGCGATAGCACGCGTAACCCTGGCCTTGGCTCTGCTCATCGCGCCTCTAGGTGAGGTGGCCATAGCTCTGCCCACCGCGTTGGGTGCGGTCCCCTCTACCGACCAGGCGCGTCGTATTCTGGCCGCGGTGCTGCCCAACGTCTATCGCGCCTTCGAGTTTCGCGAGGAATCGGCCGTCTATGACCGGCTGGCGGTCAGCGTCACTGGTGAGACGCTCACCGATGTATATCTCGAGCACCGGCGGGCCCTGGAGATGGTGGAACGGGGTGGGGCGCGGGCGCGTGTCGAGGCCGTAGAGGTACCCGAGGTGAGGTCGGTCGAGCCTGGTACCGACGGCGGTTTCGACCTCGAGGCCACCTGGACCGTCGGTGGCACCGTGACCCACTTCGGCCACCGGCATTTTCGCCAGAACCGCTACGATGCCGGGGTCACGCTGGTGCCGGTGGAAGGCAACTGGAAGATCCGCGCCATCGAGCTGCTCGACGAAGTACGAATCAAATAGAAAAGAAACGGGGCGGGAGCCGATAGCCCCCGCCCCGCGGGACTTCGCCACCTGTAGAGACTGGCTTAGTCCAGCTTCCTGTAGCTGACCGAAGTCAGTTTTACGGGATTGGACTGACCCCGCTGCTTGACCGACACTCCGGT
>SBFI01000262.1 GCA_006227875.1 Acidobacteriota bacterium | reverse complement strand
GTGTCGATAACCAGGTCGACCCCCTTGCTGCCGGTCATCTCGCGCACGGCCTTGGCAACATCCGGGGTCTGCTCGTAGTTGATGGTGTGGCTGGCACCCAGCTCACGGGCGCGCTCCAGCTTGGTGTCGTCTGAGGAGGTGACGATGACCTCCGCCCCGGCCAGCTTGGCGAGCTGCAGGGCGGCGAGGGCCACGCCGCCACCGATGCCGTGGATAAGCACTTTTTCACCCGGCTCCAGCCTGCCCCGGTTCATCGTCATCCGCCAGGCCGTCAGATGTGCCAGCGGCAGGGCGGCAGCCTGTTCGAAGCTCAGATGAGCGGGTTTGGGAGCCAGATTCGAGGCCGGTACCACGACCAGCTCGGCGTAGGTTCCCGGCACTCCTCGTCCCACCAGATCGAAGCCGGGGCACTCGCTCTCCTCACCAGCCATGCAAAGCTCGCAACTGCCGCAGCTCAGACCCGGATTGAGCACCACTTCGACGCCGGGAACCATATCCTCGACACCCGGGCCCACCTCACGGACGACACCGGCGGCATCCGAGCCGATGATCTTTTCGGCGGCCGACTTTTCGGCTTCGTGCAGGGCCCGAGAATAGAGATCGAGATGGTTGAGAGCGGCGGCTCGGACCTCCACCAGTGCCCGTCCGGGGCCCACCGCCGGGTCGGGAAAGCGCCGAGTCTCCAAGACCGTCCGGCCGTCTCGTTTGGTCAGGGCAGAGGCAAGCATGATGACGAATCCCTCCCCTCAAAGCCTACCGCCCCAGCCCGTTGGCCGTAAATAGATGTTCGAAACGCGGAAATATGGGTTTTGGCTCTCGTTGTTATGGGGAGCACCTGGCAATCCAGTCCATGTCCGAGACGGAATGAGAAGACAGGGTAGGTTCATGAGGAGACTCGATGCCTAAGAAGGTCTACGACTACGAGGGCCCGGATATCGTCGTTCGATTCGAGCCCAAGCGTTGTATTCACGCCGAGGAGTGTGTCCACGGACTTCCGGACGTGTTCGACCGCCACGGGCGGCCCTGGATCGAGCCGGAAAAGGGGTCGGCCGACGAGATCGCCGACGTGGTACTGCGTTGTCCGACGGGAGCGCTCCGCTTCGAGAGGTTGGATGGTGGGCCGGCGGAGACGACACCGGCCAGCAACAGCGGCCGAGTGGTAGCCAACGGCCCGGTCTATCTCGAGGGAGATCTCGAGCTGCGAATGCCCGACGGTTCGGTCCAGAAGGAGACTCGAGTGGCGCTCTGTCGATGTGGCGCTTCCAATAACAAACCGTTCTGTGACAACAGCCACATCGAGATTGGATTCGAGGACCCGGGGGCGGTGACGGATAGGCAACGAGGCGATAGCGGCGAAGAGGGGGAACAGACACACTTGGAGATCCGCTTGATTGCCAATGGCCCGGTCTCTTGTCGCGGTCGGCTGGAGATCCGCAGTGCTGATGGCTCCGGCTCGGACTCCGGCGCCAAGGGCTCGCTCTGCCGCTGCGGTGCCTCGCAGAACAAGCCCTTCTGCGATGGCTCGCACAAAGCCATCGGCTTTCGCGCCGACTGATCAACACCTTCGGTGCTGCTCGGTTTGCGCATTTCCGGTTGAGTATCTTCCAGGCTGGGCGCGAACGCCTATTTATGCGGAGATGGTCCATGTAGACTTTTAGTATCCACTTGTTTTGTTGTCTGGAGTATGGAGGGAATCCTGCAATGACCAGAAGAAAGCTGGCTCTTGCCCTTGGCCTGTCATGTGTCACTCTTCTCTTGGCAGGCCAACGTGTCTATCCAGCGGAGTCGTCGGCATCGACGGCCGCCGAGGTCTTCATGCGGTCGGCGAGGGCCTATCGCGAGGCTCCGGCGCTCGAAGACACTCTGACGATGGTGGTTGAGATACCTGGATCAGAGCCCGGTGAGCGCGTGATCCGGTACAAAATGGGTCAGGGTTCCGACGTCGAGCTCGATATCGAGGGCTACCTACGGCTCTTGGCGGTGGGTGAGCGTCTGTACGTCGAGCGGTTTGGACAGGAAGAGAAGTACTTCGAGACGGCTTTCGATGGTGACTTTGGCAAGGCATTGGCGGGCCTTTGGGATGACTCACTCGTGCAGGGCATCGTCTTCCGACCGGCAGGCTTGTGGGAGCCACCCCAGGTCGCCATGCGCGCCGGCAAGAAGCTGGAGGCTGTCCTGCATGCGCTGCGCTATGCGCCGGTGCTCGAAGCTCTTGCGATCGTCGACTTCGAGGTGTTGTCCGATTCGATCCCGGAGGTTCGCCTCGAAGCCGAGAACGGCAGCAGTACTGTCAGATTCGATCCGGAGACCTATTTCATCACCGAGGTGGAGTACGAAATCCGACCCGCCGGCGCGCCGGAGGGATACACCATCGAGGCCAGAGGGCGGTACTCACCGCGGGTGCTGGCTGCCGCTGACGGTGTGGTTGGCTTCGAGCCCGGAGACCGCACTGCCGTAGATACCCTCCGAGGTCTGCGGTCGCCGCTGCCCGGGATTGCCCGACCGCCGGCCGAGGTTTTGCCGGTGGAGCGGATCGAGAAGAACCTGCTCGACGTCGAAGAGCTGGCCTCGAGAATAGGTGGCAAAAGGGTTCTTCTGATCGGCGAGGATCATCTTTTCAAGGAGCCGGTTATCTACGCCACGACGCTGATGGATGCCTTCGGCGATCGCCCCGTCAGCCTTCTGCTCGAGCTCCCGGCCGCGATCCAGCCGGCGATCGATCATTACCTCGAGGAGTGTACCGAGCCCGCGCTGGCGTCCGTCTTCGAGGGACAGTTAGTTCTGGCGCTCCAGGATCTGCTGCGCTGGGCCTGTAACCATCCAGAGAGGGCTCGGGCTGTCAAAGCCATGGACGAAAACATGCTCGACATTCTTCTCAAACGGTTGTTCCTCACCGATACTCGAAACGAGACCATGGCCAGGGCCATCGTCTCGGAGTATGAGGACGATCCCGACACGCTGGTCGTGGCCTATGCGGGCCAGCTCCACATGACACAGGCCGGTCGCTACCGCTACAACCAGCCCGATCGGGAACCGGCCGGGTCACGCATTCACCGCATGGGTGTTCCGGATGGCGAGATTGTCGGCATCATGCTCAATGGCGGCGACAAGTTCCACCTGCATGAGGTGTGGAAATCCCCCGGGGCGCTGCCGATGGAAGGCGCGGCCGCTAGCATCCCCTATGCCTACTTCATCGACTACCCGATCTTCGGGGTTAAAGAGGCGTCCGAGCTCTTCGACTACTTTGTCAACCTGGGTTCGCTGACCCCGGTTCAGACCGAGTAGACCTCAGCGCAGCTCGGGTTGTGGGCGGAGGCACCGGCTGGCCTCGGCGGAGCATGGCGCCTGACTATCAGAATGAATAGATGGCGGACAGGGCGATGGTGTCGACCAGGTCGGAGAAGTCGGCCGCGAGATCGATCTGAAAGCTCTTGAAGGCTATCCCGACTCCAAACGCAATGTGGAGCTCATCGTCGCCGGGCTGGAACATCGCCCTCGAGACCTCGTTGGATTCTTCGCCTTGGATCCGATGATCGGGGTCGAGCCAGGCGCCCAACCGCACGGCCACGACCGGAGTCGTCTCTAGAAAGGCATACTCACCACCGAGATGGAGCTCGTTGCCGTCGTCGATGGTCTCGGGGATGCGGAAGCGCGGATCGCGGTCTTCGACCTCTTTCAGGCTCTCCATGATGACCGAGTATTCGACGTAGTCCCACTCGAAGCTCCCGGTCCAGCGCCCATCGGCCGAGCGGTAGGCGATACCCAGACCATAGACGTTTGGGTATTGGATCGGCACGTCGACCTCGATCAGGGTCCCGGGAGGATGCTCGGTGTGGATTCCCGTGAGAAACGACAGCTGGCCGTCGATCTCGGGTCCCTGACGGAAGAATCCACCCAGGTGCCAACGCTCGGCAAAGCGCCATAGCAGGCCGGCTGTTACTCCCCAGTCGCTACCGTCGGCGTCCACGGCGGCGTCGAAGAATAGCCGATTGGGCAGGAAATGATTCTCGCCGAAGAAGCTCTCTAGGGTGTTCTCGTCCCAGAGGTAAGCCTGCGATCTCACCCGTTGTGTGCCATCGAAGTAGGAGAGTCCGAGGCCCAGGCTCAGGTCTTCGGTGACTCGGTAGGCACCGGCGATACTGTAGGAAACGATATTGAGGTCGACTGCTCCCAGCTGATCCGGAATCCTCAGTGTGCCCTCGTAGCCGACGTCCTCCGAGCCACCGGTGTCGTCCAAGAATAGGCCCTGTGTCGCGCTGGTCGACTCGAAGTTGGCCAGTTGGTGTCGGTAGAAGGCCAGAGACCACTTCTCCTTCGGGTAGACGAAGGAGAGGTACGAGAGTCCGGTGAGGTCGGTCTCCGATCGCGACAACTGGATTCCGGACTCGGAGTCGAGCCCGATACCGGTCGGTTCCCCGGAAACTCTGCCGCTGGCGGTAAAGGGAGTCGAGTAGCTCCAGGAGCGGCCCTCGATCGAGATTTCGGGCTTGGCCAACTGCACCAGCCCGGCCGGGTTGGCAAAGGCCGCAGTGGCGTCATCGGCCAGCCCGACAAAGGCGCCACCAAACCCGAGGCTGCGAGCCCCGGGGTTGGAGAAGCTGAACTGGAAGGAGAACTGGATCTGCGCGGCGGCCGGGGATGAAGACAGCGCCGCAATCAGCGTCAGAACGAGAAGCGAGACTCCTGTGGCCCGAGGACCTGCGACCTTGAGGAGAAGGGGGCACGGCATGATGACGGGTTCCTGTTCGCAGATCGGTTGTGATCGAGGCTGCGTCGATTCTGACCGCCCGCGCCGTCGACCCCAATACCCCTGCGGACGGGGAGGCAAGCCACCCCGCAAGGTAGGCAGGCAAAGATGTTATTAGTCTCGGCTGTTTCTGATGGCGTGCTCCACCCTGTCCAAGGGTGTCCAAATCGGTCACAAACAGTGCTTCCGTTTGGCTGATGGAAGTGCCAGGTTGGCCAGAGCGGTGATCTCGCAGCCGGGGTTGCCCATGATCCCACCGATGAGGAAAGAGAGTCCCAAGAAACCGAGACCCGCAACTCCCCAGAAGCCGAGCTGATCTATACCTACGTAGGGGATGACTCCCAGGGTGACCAGGCCGGTCACGATCCGCATCAGGCGGCCGAAGAACAGAGGTGGCAGCTTGGCCGGATTCTGGGACTCGGAGGAGTGAGGCACGTCCGGCATACAGCACATTTGTCACTCAGGTACGGTGGGAATCGGGATCGGGTTTTGGTACTGCTCGGCAAAGCTGGGTAGAAGCTCCACGAACTGCTTGTCGAAACAGGCATACGGATGTTACACTTCGATGGTTGGCGAATTGGAGAAGTGATCGTGAAGAAGCATGTGGCTATCACCAAGGCGCTGGCGGACGAGAGCC
>SBFI01000397.1 GCA_006227875.1 Acidobacteriota bacterium | reverse complement strand
GAGGTGACGGCCGAGCCCGGCGGTGTGCAGCTCGTCTGGGAGGCCGAGGAGACCGGTACCGGCTTTCGCATCTATCGCCGGGAGGCCAGAAATCGAGTGTATGGTGCACCCATCCAGGTTGCGCCACCGGAGACCGATCGCTATCTGGACCGCGGTGCCCGCCTCGACAATCGCTATATCTATACCGTGACGACGGTCGCCGAAGTAGAGCCGCTGGTCGAGAGCGCCATCGCCATCGAGCAGGAGGTCAACTATCTGGATCGCTTTGCGCCCCCGACCCCGGATAACCTGGTGGCTCTCCCCGAGACCGGGCGGGTGCGGCTGCTCTGGGAGCCGTCCAGTGCTGTCGACCTGGCGGGATACCTGCTCTACCGTCGGGGCCCCGGAGACGAGGTCGAGTTGCTCACTCCCGAGCCGACCATCGGTCTCGAGTTCCTCGATCAGGATGTCATCACCGATGACACCTACGTCTATTACGTGATTGCCATCGATCACACAGGAAACAGGAGCGAGCACAGCCGAGAAGTCGAAGTCCGCGTCCCATGAGGCCCTACTTCAAGCTCTCCGGGGGCGGCAATGACTTCCTGGCCCTGGTAGAGCCCGAGCCGATCCCGCAGCCCGAGCTGATCCAGGCCTGGTGTCAACGGGGTCTGTCACTCGGAGCCGATGGGCTCTTCCACCTCGAGCGCAGCCAACACGGTGCCCGGATGCGTTACTACAACGCTGACGGGAAACCCGCCGATCTCTGTCTCAACGGCACCCGCTGTGCAGTCCGTTTGGCTGTCCACCTGGGGTGGGCGGACGAAACTATCGAGATCGAGACCGGCGCCGGTCCGATCTTGGGTCGGATCGAAGGCCCGGCGGCGGTGGAGCTCGTGCTGCCCGTGCCCGGCCCGCCGATCGAGACGGATCTCGTTGTCGGCGATCGACACCTTCACGGTTGGATCGTCGACGTCGGAGTTCCACACTTCGTCATCGAGTGGCCCGCAGGTCTCAGCAAGGCACCGATAGCAGAGCTCGGACCCCCGATCCGCTCTCACCCGGATTTTGGCGCCGGCGGAACCAACGTCGACTTTGTTCTTTTTTGTGAGCGCCATCTGTTCGAGATTCGCAGTTTCGAGCGCGGTGTCGAGACAGAGACCCTGGCCTGCGGAACCGGGGTGCTGGCGTCGGCGGCTACCGGTGTGCACCTCGGGCATCTCGAGCCACCGATCAAAGCACGAACACTTGGCGGTTTCCTGCTGAAGGTGGGTGAGGCCGAGGACCAGAACGGCTCGGCGGGCTGGACGCTGACCGGCGACGCTCGTATCCTCAGCCATGGGAACGTAACCCCGGAAGCCGAGCAGCTGCCTCGAGCCACCCAATGGAGCGACCCCGGTGTCCGCAAGTCGGACCGGGCCGCCTCATAGCCATGGACTCGACCAGAAGACGAGATCCGGCTGGCAAGCGACCTCCAGCGCGAGTGTCCGCGATAGTCCCCGCCTACAACGAAGAAGAGACCCTGGCCGACGTCCTGACGGTACTGCGCACGAGCGAGCTCGTGGACGAGATCATCGTGGTCTCGGACGGCTCCGACGACCGCACGGCCCAGGTTGCAAAGGCCCTCGGGGCGAGGACCATCGAGCTCAAGCACAACCAGGGCAAAGGGGTCGCCATGGCGGTGGGGGTCATCAACACCCGGGCGCCGGTTCTGGTCTTCCTCGATGGCGACATCCTCAACCTCTCGGACTATCTCCTGCGCCAGCTCATCGAGCCGGTAACCCACGGCCGGTGCGACATGAACATCGGGATTCGCAGCCGAGGGTGGCTCATCGACGAGCTTCACCGGCGCAGCGGTCCGTTGCTCTCCGGCATCCGATGTTTGAGAAGGGAGATCTTCGAAGCGGTGCCCGAGGATTTTCTTGCTGGATTCCGCATCGAAGCGGCGCTGAACTGGACCTGTCGCCATCTGGGCCGGCGTTGTGGGACAACCGTCTTCTACCAGCTCAGACACCGGGTCAAGGAAAAGAAGCTCGGTCTGTTGCAGGGCTCGAGATCCCGGTTCCGGATGTTTCGCGCCGTCGCCCGGGCCTACTTCGAGCTCTATTGGAGCCCCCCTGCCCTCGACCGCGAGCCGGCTCGGAACCGGGTTCGCACCGCCCTCGAATACACCGAGCTTTGAGCTTGAATCCCTTGGCCCCATGCTAACCTCCCCTGCCGATGAGTAGTGGTGAGTTTGCGCCCGTAGACGACCAGATCAATCTGCTCAGGCGGGGCACCGTCGATCTGGTCGACGAGGAACAGCTCCGCGCCAAGCTCGCCCGCTCTCGCGAGACGGGCAAGCCGCTCACGGTCAAGACCGGATTCGATCCCTCGACACCCGATCTCCACCTGGGCCACACGGTCCTGATCCGGAAGATGAAGCACTTCCAGGACCTGGGCCACCGGGTGATCTTCTTGATCGGCGATTTCACCGCCATGATCGGTGACCCTTCCGGCAAGAACGCCACCCGACCACAACTCAGCGCCGAAGACGTCGCCGCCAACTCCGAGACCTATCAGCGTCAGATCTTCCATCTCCTCGACCGGGAGACGACGGTCATCGACTACAACAGTCGCTGGCTGGGAGAGCTGGGCTCCGAGGGTATGGTGCGGCTCGCCGGCCGCTACACGCTGGCCCGGATGATGGAGCGCGAGGACTTCAGGGCCCGCTTCGAGTCCAACCAGTCGATCAGTCTCCACGAGCTGCTCTACCCACTGGTCCAGGCCTATGACTCCATCGCTCTCGAGGCCGATGTCGAGCTTGGCGGGCACGACCAGATCTTCAACTTGCTGGTGGGTCGGGATCTGATGAAGGAGGAGGGTCTCGAGCCACAGGTCGTGCTCACCGTCCCGCTGCTGGTGGGCACCGACGGCGTCAACAAGATGTCCAAGAGCCTGGGCAATGCGATCGCTGTCGAAGATCCACCGCAGGAGATCTACGGCAAGACCATGTCGATCGGTGACGAGCTCATGTGGGAGTGGTACCTCCTGCTGACCGACGAGCCCGAGGAGGAGATCGCCGAGCGCCGGGGTCGGGTCGAGGCTGGTGAGCTCCACCCGATGGCGGTCAAAAAGGAGTTGGCCCGCCATCTGGTCACCGAATATCACGACGAGGCCGCCGCCGAGCAGGCGGCGGCCGAGTTCGAGAAGGTCTTCTCCGGCGGTGGTGTACCCAACGAGGTACCGCTCTTTGCCCTTGCGGGCTCCTCGACTCTTCCCGACATCCTCATAGCGGCCGACCTGGCCCCCAGCAAGCGGGAGGCCCGTCGCCTCATCCAGCAGGGAGCGGTGTCGATCGACGGCGAACGGGTCTCCGACCCGGCGATCGAGCTGGCCGGCAGAGAGGAGCCCTATCTGTTCAAAGTGGGTAAGCGTCGCTTCGCGCGCGTCCGGGTCGAGTAGCGCTCACCCCCACCCCTGTCCCATCGTCTTCGACGACCGCCTCGGAATCGTTGGCCCAGGTTGTATGGTCTCGCCGTCGATTCAAACCGTTCTCCGAAGTGTCGACGGTCTTTACCTCCACCTGGGCAGCGGCAAGCGTTCGCAGCTGGTAGGTGGTCTTGAGGCCCAATCTCCAGGCCGCCAGATAGATGTCGCTCAACACTCGCCCCGATCCGTCCTTGACGAAGATGGTGTGTGACTGGCTCTGATCGATCCATTTGCCGCGCGTTGCCGTCATCCTCAGACCGCAGATCGGGTCTATCTCGAAGGCCTGTTTGTATTTCTCTTTGAGCTCGAGCGGAATCTCGGGAATGGGCGACACACTGCCATCGCAGAATCTGATCTGCTCCAGCATGTCATCGCTCCACAGCCCGAGCCGCTCGAGGTCCCTGACCAGATGCGGGTTCACCACCGTGAGCTCGGCGCTGCCAACGGCCGTGATCCAAATGTTCCTGTGAATCGGCTCGATGCCTGGAGAACATCCCGAGAGATCTGAAATGGTGGCCGTAGGGGCGATCGCCATGAGGTTCGAGTTCCGCATCCCGTGGCGGCGGATTTGATCCTTTACCGGCGTCCAGTCCAGCCGCTGGCGGCGGGGAAGATCGGTCGACACCCCTCGCTCTTTTTCCAGTAGGTCGACCGTGTCCAAGGGCAGCAGGCCACGATCCCACTTGGAGCCGCCGTAGGTGGCATATGGACCACGCTCCTTGGCCAGCCTCGACGAGGCCAGGATCGCGTGATAGGAGATGAGCTCCATGGCCCGGTCCGCAAAGTCCATGGCGCCCTCGGACTCGAACGGCAGGTCGAGCTCAAAGAGGGCATCCTGAAAACCCATCACCCCCAGACCGACGGCCCGGTGCCTTAGATTCGAGTTGCGAGCCTCGGGTGTCGGGTAGAAGTTGATATCGACGACGTTGTCGAGCATCCGGATGGCTGTCTTGACGGTAGCGGCAAGCCGCTCCCCATCCAACTCGCCATCCCTGATATGACGCGCCAGGTCGACCGAGCCCAGATTGCAGACAGCGGTCTCGTCGACGGAGCTGTTCAGTGTGATCTCGGTGCAGAAATTGGAGCTGCGAATCACACCGATGTGGTCCTGGGGAGAACGGATATTGCAGGCGTCCTTGAAGGTGATCCAAGGGTGGCCGGTCTCGTAGAGCGCGGTGAGCATCTTGCGCCAGAGACTCTTGGCCGAGATCCGTTTGAAAAGCTCGATCTTGCCGTACTCCGCCATCAGCTCATACACCACGTACCGCTTCTCGAAAGCCTGCCCATAGAGATCGTGGAGGTCGGGAACATCGTCGGGTGAGAAGAGGGTCCATCCCTCGTCGGCCAGGACCCTTTTGATGAAGAGGTCGGGGACCCAGTTGGCGGTATGCAGGTCACGGGTTCGGCGCCGCTCGTCCCCCGTATGGCGGCGCAGATCCAAGAAGTCTTCGATATCCAGATGCCAGGTCTCGAGATAGGCGCAGGCTGCCCCCCGGCGCTTGGCACTCCGCCCGATCGCCACGGTGACGTCGTTGGCCAGCTTGAGGAACGGGACCACTCCCTGGCTCTCCACACCGCTCGTGCCGATAGAGGCACCAGCGGCTCGAAGACCGGTCCAGTCGTTGCCCAGACCACCCGACCACTTCGCCATCTCGGCATTGTCGGCCAGTGCCTTGAAGATGTGATCGAGATCGTCATCGATGGTCGTCAAGTAGCACGAGCTCAATTGCGGGCAAGCGGTTCCCGAGTAGAAGAGAGTCGGGGTCGAGGGCACGAAGTAGAGATTCGACATCAGCTCGTAGAAGTCCATCGCCCGCTCGTTGGAGTCGGTCTCCTCCAGGGCCAGACCCATGGCAACCCGCATCCAGAAGATCTGTGGCAGCTCGAGACAGCGTCCTCCGCGGCGGATGAGATAGCGGTCACACAGGGTCTGGATCCCCAGATACTGGAACATGAGATCCCGCTCCG
>SBFI01000026.1 GCA_006227875.1 Acidobacteriota bacterium | reverse complement strand
CGACAAGCAGATGATGAGGGCGATGATCTACTACCCTCTCACCACCGGTCGCAATGTCGACGAGATCGTCCGTCTGGTGACCGCGCTCCAGACCAACGACGACACAGGTCTTGCCACACCCGCCAACTGGCGGCCGGGCGACCCTCTCATCGTGCCCCCGCCACAGACCCAGGAAGAGGCCGAAGAAAGGGTCAAGGACCCGTCGGTCGAATGCACCGACTGGTACTTCTGCACCAAGAAGCCGTAACCGACCTCCTCCGATGGCCTGTACCAACCGCGATGGCTCGCTCACCCGCTCGGCCCTGGAATTGCTACAGGTGCTCGAGGAGCCGCTCGCAACGGAGCAGATCATCGAGCGGTCGACCCTGCCCCTCTTTCGCCTCCGTGCGAGCCTGCGCGAGCTGGCAGCCGCCGGTTTGGTGAAAGAGACCGAAGAGGGTTTCATCGCCACCGCTGCTGGCCAAGCCGCGGCGCGCGCTGGAGAAGTCACCATCACTTCCTCCAGAGCGATAGACGGCTCTTAGGGCGGCGAAAGCCCTGTGCTACCCTCCCGAGAGAGGAGATAAGCGGTCCAGAAGCTCGGGTCGCGGCAGGTCGTTGCTCGACCCAAGCGGGCCTCTCCTGACTACCCATGGCTGCGAGCGAGGACGTTCTACCCGAGGATTTTCCCTTCGACCTGCTGCTCGAGGGGGTCAGCACCGTTTTCGAGTCAATCGGCCGGGCGCTGATCTGCCTCAATAGCGAATTCCGGATAGTCCGTGCTTCGCCCGGACTCAACCACCTCATGGGAGAGGGAGCCGTCGAGTCTGTGACCGGCAAACATGTCTCCGAAATGCTCGGCTCTGACCTTTTTGGACCCGACGGCTCGATGCGCAAGGCGCTCGAAGCCGGCGAGCGCCGTGAAGGCTGGGGGGCCTCGATCCAGGTCGAGGACGTTCCACCCCGACTGGTCTCGATCACCGGTGCACCCATCGTCCACGACGAGTCGGCGGTGTGCGACCCGCGGGTCTCCTATGTTGTCGTCATTCGGCTCGGCGAAGAGAACCTGGACAGTGGCCCGGCGGCACCGACCATCTTCTCCGGACTCGTCGCCCGCTCGGCGGCCATGTCGGACATCTTTCGGCTTATCGAGCACTTGTCGGAGAGCGACGCCACCGTTCTGATCAGCGGTGAGAGCGGTACCGGCAAGGAGCTCGTCGCCCGTGCCGTTCACGTCCACTCGCCTCGACGCAAGGGACCCTTCATCGCGGTCAATTGTGGAGCCCTACCCGGCGAGCTGTTGGAGAGTGAGCTCTTTGGTCATGTGCGCGGCGCCTTCACCGGCGCAGTCCGGGACAGGGTCGGCCGGTTCGAGCTAGCCGCGGGCGGCACGATCTTTCTGGACGAAGTCGGCGATCTTCCACTTCACCTCCAGGTCAAGCTTCTCCGGGTGTTGCAGGAGAAGACCTTCGAGAGAGTCGGCGACAGCGCGACGCGCACTACCGACGCCCGTGTTATTGCCGCGACCAACAAGGATCTGCGGCAGGCCGTCCATGACGACGCTTTCCGTGATGACCTCTACTACCGCCTGCGTGTGGTACCGATCGAAATCCCACCGCTACGCGAGCGGCGGGAAGATATCGAGCCCCTGGCCCGGCATCTTCTGGCCCGTGTCAGCCGTGACCGCTCGGTGCTGCTGTCTCCCGACGCCATGCGGGCACTGCTGCGCTACAGCTGGCCCGGCAATGTCCGCGAGCTCGAAAACGCCTTGGAGTACGCGGTGGCGGTCAGCCGCGGCCAGACGATCCACCCGCAGGACCTACCGTTGGAGATCACCGAAACCAGGGTCTCGCAGGTGCAACCCGGTGCGACTCTGCCCCCCGACCATCAGATCACGCTGCCAACGGGCCATGTCCCAACCGGTTCGGCGGCCGCTGCTTCGCTCGACTCAGAGTACGATCGTCTGCGCGCCGCCCTCGAGACCCACCATTGGCGCCGCTCCGAGACCGCGGCCGCTCTGGGGATAAGCCGCACCACCCTGTGGCGCAAGATGCGCGAGCTGGGTCTGTTGCGCTAGCCCGCACCCCTTTCCGACCCCGGCCCTTCGTCGGCACCAAAGCAGCCCCCCCACAGGAGAGCCTCTCTCCGGCCAACGCAGGTGTGAAACAAAACGTGCAACACTTGACAAAGTGTTGCAACGCGAGGTTTCAAAGAGCACCATCAAACCGGTGCAATAACAAGATAACTACTTGAAAACAAACACCTTAAATATTGGCACGCATCCTGCTTTTTGGCCTAGCGAGCCTACAAGGTGGGACACCAGAACCGAGAGAAAGGACGAACCATGAAGAATCTGATCATTATCGGCGCGGGCACGGCCGGCACCACCGTGGCCAATCACCTGCAGACCAAGCTCCCGGCCGATTGGCAGCTCAAAGTCATCGATCCCGAGCCGCAGCATCTCTTCCAGCCCGATCTCATCTTCCTTCCCTTTGGCATGCAGGTGCCCGAGAAGATGGAGCGGCCACGCAAGACCACTTTTCGGCGCGGCGTCGAGTGGCTGCAGAAAGAGGTTCTTGCCGTCGACACGGAGGCACGTCAGGTCGTGCTCGACGACGACGAGAGACTCCCCTACGACCTGCTGATCATCGCCAGCGGTTCCCATATCCGGCCGGAGGAGACCCCCGGTCTGCTGGGTGAGCACTGGCAGCAGAACATCTTCGACTTCTACACCCTGGAGGGTGCCACCAAGCTACGCGACAAGCTGGCCAGCTTCGAGGGCGGTCGCCTGGTTCTCAACGTCGTCGAGATGCCGATCAAGTGTCCGGTGGCCCCACTGGAGTTCGCCTTTCTGGCAGAGGCTTTTTTCACCAAGCGGGGTATGCGGGACCAGGTCGACATTACCTATGTCACTCCCCTGGATGGAGCCTTTACCAAGCCACTGGCGGCCAAAGCCTTCGGCTCGATGCTTGGCGACCGGGGGATAAAGGTCGAAACCGAGTTCAACGCCGGCGAGGTGGACGGCGACCGCCAGGTCCTGCGTTCCTATGACGAGCGTGAGGTGCCCTACGACCTGCTGGTCACCGTTCCTACCCACATGGGTGCCAAGTTCATCGAAGAGTCGGGGATGGGTGACGAGTTGGCCTTTATCCCGACCGACAACAAGACCCTGCTCGCCGAGGGTCACGACAATATCTTTGTGCTGGGGGACGCCACAGGCCTCCCCACATCGAAAGCCGGTTCGGTAGCTCACTTCGAGTCCGAAGTAGTGATCGAGAACATCCTTCGAGCCATTACAGGAAAGAGTCTGGTCGAGGATTTCGACGGTCATGCCAACTGCTTTATAGAGAGCGGCTATGGCAAGGCCATGCTCATCGACTTCAACTATGACACCGAGCCACTCCCCGGCAATTACCCGCTACCGGTCATCGGTCCCATGGCGCTACTCAAGGAGACCAGACGGAATCACTGGGGCAAACTCATGTTCCGCTGGGTCTACTGGAACATGTTGCTGCCGGGAAGACCGATCCCGGTAACCAACCACATGTCCATGGTCGG
>SBFI01000018.1 GCA_006227875.1 Acidobacteriota bacterium | reverse complement strand
AGCGACTAGGCGCTGAGGCGAAAACTACGGCACTACCTTGGCCGTGGAGCGTGCGCGGTTGGAGCGAAGCTGTAGGCCCCCGCTCCGTTGCCGACGCGCCGTGGCTGCCCGGGTTCGGGACCGGAGGGGGCTCACCGCAGCGGAGCCATCCTCCCGCGCAGCGGAGGGGAGCCCCCGTAGGACCCGGGACCGGGCTACAACGAGCTCTTCAGGTGGACGGGGCGTCGACCGGCACAGAAACCTGCGGTTCGGTCCGGTGAGGCTCGAAGCACCTACAATAGCGGCGTGAGCTCTCAACCTACGCGCCTGGTTTGCGCCGCTTGCGGCTATGAGGCGCCGGCCGATGATCCTTTTCCGTTTCGCTGTCCTCGGGCGGGGACCGACGACGGCGACCATGTCTTGCGGCGTCTCCTCGACCCCAACTTGATCGGCAGTCCCGAGGAGCTGCGGGAGATCTTTCTGAGTGCCGAGGAGAATCCGTTTATCCGCTACCGGCGTCTCTTTCACAGCTATTGGACGGCGCGGTCGGCAGGGCTGAGCGATTCCGATTATCAGGCGATGGTGCGGCGGCTCGACGAGGCGATCGCTGGAGTCGAAGGCAAGGGTATGCGGGAGACACCCTTTCAAGCGGTGGCCTCTTTGGGAGAGGAGGTTGGTCTGGCCCCGCCCGGTGCCCCGTGGATCAAGGACGAGACCGGCAATGTTGCCGGCTCGCACAAGGCGCGGCATCTGGTCGGAGTGATGCTCTGGTTGGAGGTGGCGAGACGTTCGGCGATCGAAAGTGGGGCGGGGTGGATCCAACCCCGACTGTCCATTGCAAGCTGTGGGAATGCGGCTCTGGCCGCGGCCGTCGTTGCCAAGGCGGCAGAGCAGCCTCTCGATGTCTTTGTACCGCCGGATGCCGATGCTGCGGTCCTCGAGCTCCTGGGACAGTACGGAGCCCGCATAACGAGCTGTCCTCGAGAGGAAACGGAGGGAGAGGGTGATCCCTGCTATCGGCGCTTCCGGGAGGCGGTGGCCGAAGGTGCGCTTCCCTTTACCTGTCAGGGCAGCGAGAACGGGCTGACCATCGAGGGTGGTGAGACCCTGGTCTGGGAGATGGTCTCGGTGCTGCTGCAGCAGGACCAAAGCCTCGATCATCTGGTGGTGCAGGTGGGTGGCGGTGCCCTGGCCAGCTCCTGTATCCAGGCCTTTCGGGAGGCGTGGACAATGGGGCTCGTCGAGCGTCTCCCCCGCATCCACACCGTCCAGACAGAGGGTGCCTTTCCTCTACGACGGGCCTGGGACCGGCTGGCGGGGAGGATCCTCCGACGCTGTGGAGAGAATGGTGCCGGCATCCTGGACGACACCGGCCGTCTGGCGGCGGCGGAGTGGATCCACCGCCGAGCACCCGACGAGATTGTCACCCAGGAGCTCTGCTACGCGGCGACCCACCGATCAGAGTTCATGTGGCCGTGGGAGGAGGAACCCAAGAGCCTTGCCCTCGGCATCCTCGACGACGAGACCTACGATTGGCTGGCGGTGGTCGAGGGGATGCTGACGACCGGTGGTGTCCCGGTGGTGACCTCCGAGTCGGTGCTACAGAAGGCCAATGATCTCGCTCGCAGCAAGACGGATCTCGAGGTGGACCCGACCGGCTCTGCCGGTCTGGCCGGAGCCCGGGAGCTGGGACGGTTGGGCGCCCTTGGTGCCAAGGACAGGGTCGCCGTTCTGTTTACAGGTGTGAGTCGCTGAGGTTAATGCGCTGGAGGACTGGAGACTCAACCGAGCTGTTTGGCCAGCATGTCGACTGCATCGCCAATGGTCTTAACCGAGTCGGCGGCATCGTCGTCTACCTCGATGTTGAACTCGTCCTCGAAGGCCAGGATGAGGTCGACAAGGCGGGCCGAGTTGACCTGGAGGTCCTCCAGAATCGACGTGTCCTCCGAGATGTTCTCGACTGCAGTCCTGTTCTTCGATAGAGGCCTGACAAGCTCGACCACGCGCTCGTATATCTTGTCTCGATCCACCGAGGTCCCCCTTCCGCTTTCCCCGTTCTGAGAGTAATAGTCTAGTTGGACGAGTTGCGGAAGACCAGAGCGCAGTTGACATCACCAAAGCCAAAACCGGATTTGATGACGGTCTGCATGTCCGGCAGCTCCTTCAGCTCGTGAGCCACCGAGTCGGCGTAGGGCTCGACTTCCGGGTGGAGATCTTCGCAGTTGCAGGAGGGGTGAACATATCCGCCGCGGAGCATCAGGATGGTCGCCACGGTCTCGATGGCGCCGGCGGCCCCAAGCGCGTGCCCGAACATCGACTTGGGAGCGGTGATCAGCGGAAAGTCCTCCGGTGGGCGCCCGAGGGCTTGCGCCCAGTTGGCGACCTCCACCGGGTCCGCAAAGGTGCCGGTCAGGTGACCGCTGATGGCGTCGATCTGGCTGCCGTCGATACCGGAATCGGTGAGGGCGGCGGTAATGCAGCGTTGTACCCCTGAAGAGTTGGGTGCCGTCATGCTGCCGCCGTTGCGATGGCCGCCGCTGTTGACCGCGCCACCCAGGAGTTCGGCGTAGACGCGAGCGCCGCGCTCGCGGGCCGACTCGAGCTCCTCCAGCATCAAGACACCGGCGCCGGCACCCGGAACAAAGCCGGCGGCGCTGGCACTCATCGGCCGCGAGGCCTCGCTCGGACGATCGTTGAACTTTCGGGCCAGAACGCGCATGGCGTCGAAAGCCGACCAGATGTAGCGGCTCACACCCTCCGCGCCGCCGGCCAGCATGCGCTCCGCCTGGCCGTTGCGGATGCGCTCGGCGGCCATATAGATCGCCTCGGCACCGGTCGCACAGGCGCTGCTGTTGCTCGTCACCTGGTTGCCCAGGCCAAAGAGCCCGCCGATCTTCGCGCTCAGGTTGCTCGACATGATCTGCTCGACACACATCGAGCCCAGGCGCTTTACCTGTCCGGCGTCGGTCAGGGGCACGACCCGCGAGCCGAGCGTCTCTACGCCACCGGCACCCGAGCCGACGACGGCGCCGGTGTCCCAGAGGACCTCGCTGGCCGGTCGTTCGGGGAGCTCGAGCCCGGCGTCGGTCCAGGCGTCCATCGCCGCGATGCAGGCGTAGGTCATGCAGTTGTTCATCGCCATCCGCTCCTCCTCGTCGAAGTATGCGGTGGCGATCGAGTCGATACTCTGAGGAATACCGCCGACCTGACATTTGAAATTGAGCTCGGCCAGCGCCTCGAACTTGCGGATACCCGAGCGGCCGGCCTGGAGAGCCGCTTCGAATTCATCGAGGGTGTTGCCGATGGGGGAAACCACACCCATCCCCGTAACGGCCACTCTTTTTCTCGTCATGGCTTTGACCCCACACCCGCAAGCTCGCCGGCGCAAACGACCGTCCCGTCGGCGAGAGTCATTTCAGCGGAGACCTTGAGCTTGAGTTTGCGGAAATAGATCTTCTCGGCCCTCACAGTCACCTGGTCTCCCGGTCCCACGATGCCGGTGAACTCGACGTCTGCCTCGGTAAACCAGACCAAAAGATTCTGCTCGTCGATGTCAGGACTCTCCGCCGCTAAATAAAGGCCAAGTGCCACAAGACCGATCTGGGCCATCGTCTCGACCAGAATGACACCGGGCGTGATGGGTTTTGCCGGAAAGTGACCAGCGTAAAAGAACTCGTCATCCCTGAATGTGTAGCGGCCGACGATGTGGTTCTCGTCGACGTCGAGAATCTCATCTACAAATCTAAAGGGGCTACTTTGTGGCACGAGTGCCAGCAGGCTGCTCGGGTCGAGAGCCCGGGTCGGTGCCGCTGCCTGTCGAGGATCCACCATTGCCTAACTGCGCTCCATCAAACCGCCGAGTGATCGTTCGCTGGGGTTGGGGTAGTCGGGATAGTCGATGTCGTGGAAGATTCCCACCCTGGCGCCCTTGATGGTGTATATCTGCTCGCCATCGACCAGCAGGCCGGCATCGCCGATGGCGATCGAAGCACCCGAGTCCGGGAGCCGAGTAAATCGACGCACATCGACCTCGTAGCGGACAAGACGGTTACGCGGCCGAATCTGTCCCTCGAAGACGAGGTCCTGGCAGGCCAGTGCGCGACCCGAGCCGGTCGCTCCCGACCAAGCACAAAAAAAACCGAGGAGCTGCCAAACACCGTCCAGTCCCAGGCAGCCGGGTTGAACCGGATCGCCTTTGAAGTGGCATTGAAAGAACCAGTCGTCCAAGGCCACATCCCGCTCGGCGATGATGGTGCCTCGAGTCTTATCCCGACGGATATCTATGATCCGATCGATCATGAGCATCGGTGGGGTCGGCATACACGAGGGAAAGCCCTCCGGTGCGTCCTCGATGAGGGTGCCATGTGAAAAAGCGATGAGCTCGCCCTTGTCGAACGAGGAGCGCTGTCGGAACTCCTCGTAGGTGATCATTTGGAGTCTCCAAAGCGGAGGAGAGTGCTCGACCAGGTGAGCCCGGCGCCCACTCCGAGCACGGCAACCTGGTCTTCCGAACTGAACTCGTCCCAGGCGGCGCTCAGCACGGTAATCGGTCCGGCCGTTCCAGTGTTGCCGAAGTCGGCAACGTTCGAATGGTGGCGCTCCTCCGGGATGTTGCAGGTGCGGCAGACGTTCTCCAGCATCAGGGCGTTCGCCTGGTGGCCGATGAAATGCGGGCTCTTACCGCCCGACTTCTGGCACTCCTGCTCGAGCTCCTTGAACATCCTCACGGTGCGCTTGATGGCAAACTTCTGGACGGCCGATCCGTCCTGCTCGAAGTGGTCGGCCCAGTGGATGGTGATCTTCTGATAGCCCCGGGGGTCGGTCTCGAGCTGGCTGCGGACGACGGCCGCGGCAGCCGGGTGCCGCTTGGAGACGATCACGGCCACCGCGGCGTCGCCCCAGAGGACGGCCGAACTGCGGTCGGTGTAGTCGACGGTGCGGGTGACCGTCTCCGGATTGACCACCAAAACGAAATCGGGAAGCTGCGAGGGATCCATCATCCACAACAATTGGACGGCAGCGCCAAAGCTGGTGCAGGCCGATCTGATGTCCAGCGCCGGTGCCTCGATCTCCAGCTCCGCCGCGATACCACAGGCCTCGGCTGGGCAGTCGAGCTGTGAGGTCGTACCGCCGGCCAGGACCATCCCGATCTGGGAGCGATCGATCCCGGCGTGAGCGATCGCCGCTTCGGACGCTCGCCGGCCGAGCTCGACGTTGGAGTAGAGGGCTGCATCATCCGCTGCGCGTACGTCCTGGTTCTTGGTCTTACGGATGTAGTCGAGGTCGAGCACCGTGCGGCGAGAGCGGATACCGGTGCGCTCCATGATCCACTCGTCGGAAGTGCCGATATCGAGCTCTTCGAGGAGCCGATTGGTGATCTCGTTCTCCGGGTGGAAGTGACCCACACCGTGGATGTAGAGCATCTGAACTGCCTCGCTCCGAGGCGCATAATGAGCGCCCGCTAAGCCCAAGGTGCGGATTCTACAGGTTTTAGCGTCTTTGGGCAGCGAAGTCTGTTACTCGCTGCTCCGGACCCGAAAAAGACTGGGAAAGCGGGCCAAAAAGGCGATCACGGGGGCCAGATCCCGGCTGTCGACACATTCGCCGATCTTGTGCGTGTTCTGCTCGATACCGGGCCCGATGCCAAACATGGCCGGGTGCGCAAAGGTGCCGGTGGTGATCCAGCGTTTGGCGCCGTGGAGCTCGGGTGAGAGGACTTCCACCGGCACCGGGACACCCACTCCGTCGGTGGAGAAGATCCAGCGCGAAACCCGCGGTGCGGACCGCTGGGCCCCACCTGCTCCGTCACTTGTGACTTGCGGTGTGACGATGCGGCGATAGGTTTCCTCGGCGGCGGCGATGGCCGGATGATCTTCTGGGGTCGACCAGCCGGGATAGATCTGGGGATTGTCCGGCCGCCAGCCCTTCCAGGTCGGTTGGTCGTAGACCGGGACTCGGACCTCGACCTGGAGACCGGCCTCGCGGGCTCGCGCCACAGCCGGTTGTGACTCGACGTCCTCGAGGGCGGCCGCCGGGTCCTCACCGGCGGTAAGACGGCGGTCGAGACGAAAGGTAAAGCGCTCGGGGACGGCACAATCGCTCGGCGTGTCCAACACCGCAAAGCTCGCCGTGCGGCTACCGGGGCCGAGAAAAGGGTCGCTGCCAAAGCCGGTGCCGGCGGCGTGGCGCTCGGCCGCCTCGGCGATGATGGCGGCCCCGTACTCGAGTGGGTTGCGGCCCTCCCAGGGCATCGAGCCGTGACAGCTCTTACCCGTTACCTCCACCTCGATCTGCATCCGACCCCGCTGACCACGATAGATCCCGAGGGCGCCCTCGACGGCACAGCCGGTACCCTCGGTGAGGATCACCACGTCGGGGATGCGAGAGGGGTCCTTTCTCTCGAGACTTTCACGCATGAAGAACATCGGCCCGCCGCCGTCGTTGTCCTCTTCGGCCACGGTGGCATAGCTCGCGACGACGATGCCGTCGAGAGCTCCGTCGGCGACCAGTTCGCGGAGGATCTTGGTGGCCACGATCTGACACACCACTCCACCAAGCTGGTCGGCCGACCCTCGGCCCCAGACGAGATGCTGCCAATCTTCATCGGGGGGGAGATAACCCAGCTCCCGGCGAAGAAACTCGCGATCGATCCTCTCCGCGTCGGTCAGACCCAGATAGGGATCGATACCGCCGCCGATGGCCTCGTGCCAGCGGGGGCGCAAGGCCTTGACGGTGTCGGTGTGTCCGTCGAGAAAGACGACGGTCTTCTCGGCCGCCGGCACCCCGTCGTCCGGATTGCTGACCGTCCATCGGAGATTGCCGAAATCGTCGAAGCCCACATCCTCGGGACCGGCTACCGCCCCCAGTTCGAGGATCTTGTGCTGCAGATACTCGAGACGCGGCCCTTCGTGATTTGAAAGACCACAGTCGGGATCGCCCCCCTCGTCGGGGGAGCTATCCACGTAGTCCGCGGGAAGTCGAACCGCTTCCTTCAAAAGCTCGACCGCCAGGGGCCGGTAGCGATCGGCCAGCTGAAGAACCTTGTCCTCGAGATGATCGGGTGCGGAGCTCATGAATGATTCTTTATCCTCATTGGCCGCCAACGATATCGTGAGTGATACCAGATGCAGAAGAAAAGAGCCGGGGGCAGGGCCCCCGGCTTACCCGTGGAGGATTGGGATCCCTTGCCTGGATCCCGGTCGATCGTCTAGCTGCGGCCGCGCCGCCCCCGATGACGGCCGCCCCACTCTTCCCGGAAGTCCTGGAAGGTCTCGACCATCTCCCGCATCTGGGCCCGCTGCTCCGGAGTGAGAATCTGTTGGACCTCCTGGAACTTGAGGGCGCGACTCAGTGCCAGCTCCTCTTCGATCTCCGCCACCGCGGCCGCCGCCTCGCGAATGGCTTCCTCGTCGAAGATCTCGGCGTGGATCTGATCGGAGAGCGCCCGGCGGGCGGTCTTGACGGCCTCCCACTGTGCCCTGTGCTGGTCTCGATTCTCCGCCAGCAGCTCCTCGAGCTCTTCCTGTTGGGCGGGGCTCAGCTCGAGGCGCTCCATCACGCGCTCGAGCAGAGGTCCGCGATCCTCGAAGCCCCCACCACGGCCCGGCGGTTGGGCTTGGATCAGCGTGGATCCACCAACCAGCAGCAGGGCGGCCAGTGGGAGTACCAGGGCGGTGCCGACGATCTTGGAGTTGGTTTTCTTGTTCTCGTTCATTGTTTGCTCCTTCGTTTGGTTATCTCGTGGATCGGATTCGGCCTCATTCAACCTGCTAGATGGGACGAAGCGGTCGGCGGTTACATCTGTAACCGATAGCGGCTCCGAGGCATCTCTCAATATAGGAGGAGAACCGATAGGATGATCGGGCTCACGGCTCGATCAGGAAGCCGAGAGAGAGGACGATGGAGCTTGCGTTGTCGATCACCATGGGCCTGGAGAGCGGAACGGAGCCCGCGAGAGAAGAGGCCGCCCTTGTCGCGGCCTGTCGCCGGGGTGACGAAGATGCCTTTGCCCGGTTGGTTCGTCGGCACGAGAAACGGGTCTTCCGCCTCGCGGGTCGCTTCTTTCGCCAGCCGGAGGAGGTCGAGGAGGTGGCGCAGCAGACCTTTCTCACTATCTGGCAGAAGCTCGACACCTACCGCGCCAAGGCACCCTTCGAGCACTGGCTGACCCGGGTCTGTCTCAACTGTTGCTACGAGCGGCTCCGCAAGCAGAAAGTCCGAAGCGAGCCACTGGACGAGGATTACGCGGCGGCATCGAGCGAGCCAACCGCTCGGCTCGAGGTCGAGCGGCTTTTGGAAGTACTGCCGGCCACCGACCGGTTCATCCTTCTTCTCCTCCATGGCGAGGAGTGGTCAGTAGCCGAGATCGCCGAGCGTCTCGGTTGGTCGCGAGCCAACGTCAAGGTGCGGGCACACCGGGCGCGAAAGAAGTTACGCCAACTCCTGGCGGAGGAGCTCTGACCATGAACTGTGCGCAGGTCCGAAAACTGTTGGCCGAAGAGGGGAGCGATGTTCCGGGTGTCGAGATTCGAGATCATCTGGACGAGTGCCCGGGGTGCGCTCGCTTCGCCGAGCGGCTAAAGCTGGCCGCAGAGATCCTTCGTAACCACCAATCGGGTACCGAGCCCGATGCGGGCTTTGCCACCCGGGTGGTGGCGGCGCTTCCCACCTCCTCTGCGGATCTGCTCGGCTGGGCGGCCATGCGGCTTCTCCCCGCGACTCTGGCTCTTGCCCTTGTGCTCACGGTCTGGGCGCTGGCGGCGACTCCGAGCCCCACCTCGCTCGTCGAGCAGGCGCTCGGCGATGATCTGTGGTCCTGGATCCTCGATTCACCCGGAGGCGAATCATGAAGCGCTCGGTAGCCCTGCTGTCGGTGGTGGCCGTCTTTGTCGTCGGTGTCGCGATCGGCATCGTCGGCACCCATCTCTTCTATGCCAAGAGGTTTCGCCCCCCCGATGGTCCCCCCGGTTTCATGGGTGGTTCCTTTATCGACCGGCTGGACAGGCATCTCGAGCTGACTGCAGATCAACGGCGGCGGATCGACGAGATCCTGAGACAGAGGCGGGAGGAGGCCGAAACATTCCGCCGCCAGATGGAGCCGCAGTTGCGAGAGTTGTTCGAAGCCACCGAGGCCGGGATCGAAGAGATCCTCACACCGGAACAGCGGGAGCGGTTTCGGCAGCTGCGCGAAACGAGGCGCGGCAGGATGGATCGATTCCTCGGGCCACGTGCCGGACGCCGGCCACACGGGCCGCCACCCCACCGCGGACCACCACCCGAACCACCGCCGGAGCGGGAGTAGAGACTCAGCGAGACTCGGCGAGCACCCGCAGGCGGTGGACGAGCTCCGGCTCCTTGGCCGCGGCCAGCACGGCCATGATGACGTAGAGCTTCTTGTTGGCCTGTCGGGCCAGATCGAGTCGGGCGCGCGCGGCGACCCCGGCGGTCACCTCGTCCCCGATGTCGGCGGGGAGACAGTGCATGTAGAGGGCGTCGCCGGATCGGGTGGCGGCCATCCGCTCTTCGTTGCATATCCAATCGCGGTGTAGCTGGTTCTGCGCCAGAGCTTGGCCCTCGATCTCCTCGAAACGGGTCTGCTCGCCGGCGCGGCTCGCCTCTACCCGCTCGAGCATGAGCTCGTACGGTCCCCAACTCTTGGGGTAGACGACGTCGGCCGCGTCAAAGGCCTCGTCCATCGAGCGGGTGAGATCGAAGCTGCCGCCCGACTCGTTGGCGAGGCTGGCGGCGAGCTCCATCGACTCGGGGGTCAGCTGGTAGCCCTCGGGGTGCGCCAGGCGGATGTGCATGCCAAAACGGGTGAGGAGCGTAATGAGCCCTTGCGGTACCGACAAGGGCTTGGCGTAGCTGGGCGAATAGGCCCAGGTGACGGCCAAGGTCCTGCCCGCCAACCCCTCCGGGAAGCGCTCGCGCAGCCAGAGCCAATCGGCCAGGGTCTGGGTCGGGTGGTCGATGTCGCACTGGAGGTTGACCAACGGCACCACCCGACGGCTACCCACCGACTCGAGATAGCGATCGATCCCCGATTTCGCTTCACGCATGAACCGGTTGCCCTCTCCCAGGACGAGGTCGTGGCGGATACCCAAGGCGTGGGCGTTCATCCCCAGCATGGTACCGGTCTCCTCCGCGGTCTCACCGTGGCCGACCTGGGTGGCCGAGCCGTCGACGACGACCGGCCGCGCCCCCAGCCGCGCGGCGGCACCGGCCCAGCTCGAGCGGGTGCGGGTGGAGCTGTCGAAGAAGAGCGCGAGGTGGAGCTCGTTGGGAAAGAGATCGACTGGCACACCGTCGCGGTCGAGGACCTCGAGGAGCTCGGCCAGCGTGGCCAGGGTCTCGAGCTCGGGCAGGGACCACTCGCGGGTCAGGAGCAGACTCCGACCGTAGAGCCCCTCGACCCCGAGATCGGCGAGACGACCCAGGAGCTCCGGTGTCGGTTTGGCGTGACTCATGACTCCGATTCTCCCTCGACAGGCAACAGGTTGAGGTAATTGACCCGCTCCGGGTCGAGAAGCGCCCGGCGCAGACGGTCCATGATAAAGCCGTAGGTGAGATCCACCACCTCCGGTCCGTCTCCCGCAACCGACTTGGGCGGGTCGTCCTCGCCAAAGGTGATCTCGAACCCCTCGCCGCTGTACCTGAGCTCGCCGGCCTGGGCCTCGAGCCGGTACTCCCGGCCGTCGAAACGGCCGCTGACGACCTGCCGCTCCCCCCGGCGCTCGAGATGGAAGCCGTCGAGCTGCGGCGGCTCCCGCCAGTCGTCGAGGCGGCGGAAGAAACGGGGCTTCATGACATAGGGTCCGCCATCCTCGGGACAGAAGACGTCGCAGTTGCCACAGTCGTTGCAGAAGTCGGCGAAGTTGCCGATCTGGTGCCGCTCCCGGAGGTTCAGACTCCCCTCGCGGTGCCAATACCAACCCGACGATCGCCTTTCCAACTTGACGATGGGGATCTCCTCGCGACCGAGGTCGAAGGTGAAGTTGGCGTCGTTTGGACAGACGGGAACACAGAGGTCGCAGGTGATGCAGTCGAACAGCTGCAGATGGCGACCGATCTTGCGTGGCGACTTCGAATTCCGATCCTTCGAATAGCGGGAATCGCGGGTCACCACGCCGACATAGTGCTCGGTATTGAGGAGCTTGGCCGCCGAGACCCAACGTCTGCAGAGCTCCTCACCGGCCGCTTTCTCGAGGCTGGAACCCGCGGCCTTCGCCCGTCGAATTTTTTCCCGCACCGGATCGTCGGCCGGGATACCGATCTGGTCGAGTGCCGCCTCACCCCTGTCATAGGCACGGAGAATGAAATCGTTGATTGAAGTCGCCTCCGCCTCCGCCATCCGCCGCTCGAGCTCCGCGTAGTAGCCGTGGAGTCGCCCATAGCCCCCCTTCTTGAGCAGATCGGTGCAGACGGTGATCGGTACCAGACCCAGAGCCACGGCGTCGGGAAAGTTGCGGCGGTCGATCCCGGCGGCAAACGAGATCGGAAACCGGTCGCCAAAGGTCTGCCGGAAACGGCCCACCAGATGCATGGCCAGGACATGGAGCGGCGGCCCGGAGAGGTAGACCTCCGGCTCGCTGGCGGGCAGGAAGCCATGGGTGTTCTCGACGATGAGGGTGTTGCTGAATTTGACCCCGAGACTCAAGCCCAGCCGCTCGGCGGTGTTGCCAAGCCGCTCCATCATCTCCACGGCCTGTTCCCAGGTGGTGTCGCGCTCGAAGGCGCTGTCGGGGACCCGGAGGTCGTCGTAGCCCAGCCGCTCGTTGAGGAGCCGGCGCCCATCGACCGGGCCGAGCAGCATGGGGTTGAACTTGATGACGCAATTCAGAGTGAGCTCGGTAAGTAGAAACTCGATGATCTGTTCGATCTCGTCCGGTGGGCAGCCATGGAAGGTGCTCAAAGTGACGGTGTCGGAAAGCCGAGTCGGGAAGTCGAGATCACCGAGTTGCTCGAGCTCGGGTGGAAGCTGACGACGCAGCCGGTCGACATGGGGTCGGGCGTCGGTCATGCCGCGGATGAACTCCAGGACCCGCTCGCTCTTGATGCCGGCCAGGTCGTAGCCCACGCTCATGTCGTAGATTGTGGAGCCGTGGCTTTCGTCCACTTGGAGCTCGTCACTGGCCTCGAGCATTTCGATCAGCATGGCCCCCTTGACGTACTCCTCGAGCGACTCCTCGAGCTTGAGCTCCTGCGACCACTCGGCGTTGAGACCCACCGTCCGCATGTCGATACAGGGGCGCGGGATCTCGAGCTCGTCGTTGATCTGCACGGTCTTTAGCTCCATGATGCGGCAGCCACCGAGCCAGGACAGCACGATATTCTGCGCCATCTGGGTGTGGGGGCCGGCGGCGGGCCCCAGCGGGCTCGAGGCGGTGTGGCCGTGAAAGGCCACCTCCAGGTCCCGATCCGGGAGACCGGCAAAGAACTTCCTCGCAGGCAGGTCGAAGATCGACTGCCGCTGCTCCAGCTCGCGGAACGCGCGGTTGACCAGTGCCGCGAAGGGATAGGGGATCAGCTTGGCCATTGTCGGGGCCTTGGTCAAGGCAGCATAGCAGGACAGCAGTGAAACAGAGCGGGTAGACTCCCTTACCGCGATGATGTCGTTTTTGAGACGCCACGCCGGACTGATTGCCGTGCTGCTCCTGGGTGTGGCGCTCAGGTTTGGGGCCCTGGACTACGGTCTGCCCCGGCACAACCTGGGACAGGACGAGATCGTCACCTATGGCCGCGTACAGCGGGGGGCGCTCCGCGGTACCGCCATGGCGCCCACCTACAACTGGCCCAATCTGAATATCCACCTCTCGAACCTGGCGATTGCGGTCGCCCGTCCGGTGGAGAAGGCTCTGGGTCTGCCGCGGCACGATGTGATGTGGATCGGACGGGCGATGGTAGCGACGCTCTGCACCCTGAGCCTGTTCTGGCTCTACCTGGCGGCGGCGCGGCTGTTCGATCGGCGGGTCGGGGTGATGAGCGCCGCCTTTCTCGCGGTCATGCCGCTCCACGTCTTCCGTTCCCGGATGTGGGTGCCCGATGCGCCGATGACGGCGTTCTACATCTTGGCGCTCTTGGCCGCGGTCTGGATACTGGAAAAACCGAGCACGTCCCGTTTTGTCTGGGCAGGGGTGGCGATCGGGCTGGCTACGAGCGCCAAGTACAACGGCGCCGGCGCCTGTCTGCCGGTAGTGGTTGCGGCGGTGATGGCGCGGGACCAGATGGCGCCGGCACGCTGGTGGGGGGTACTCAAGGGGTTGCTCGTCGCCGGCGTGGTTTCGGTCGTGACCTTCTTTGTCGTGGACCCCTTGGCGTTGGGTCATCTAGAAGAGCTCTTCCGCGGGGCCTTCTGGGTGGGGGATCTCTACCGGGACAAGCCGCCGACTGGCTTTCTGGGCTGGCACGTCATGCGCTATGTGGCGGTGGCCTTCTATGGCGACGGGTACGAAGGGGTGGGTCCGTTCATCTCGCTACTCTCTGTGGCCGGCGGTGTCGTTCTTCTGCGCCGACGATCCAAGGCCGCGGTGTTGGTCTTGCTGCCGCCGCTCCTCTATCTGGTCCTCTACAGCGCCGTGCTGCGCACCACCTTCGAACGGGTCTTTATGCCGCTGCTCCCGCATATGGCGATCGCCGCGGGGGTGGCCTCGGTGACCTTTGCCGTCTGGCTCGAGAAGAGGGTTCGGCGACAGTGGCGAGAGGCCCGGGTTGTGGGCTTGGTGCTGATCGCGGCCGTGCTCGTCGCCTTGCCGCCGGCGGCGAAACACACTTGGGCCGCCCGCCATGGTGAGACCCGCCTCGAGGCGCTCGGCTGGATGCGGTCGAATCTACCGCCCTCGACCCGGATTCTGCGTGAGTGGAACATGCTCCGCCCACCCCTGGTCTACTTCGACACCAATAAGCGGGATCTCCTGCTGTGCAAGACGGGGATGACGGTAGAGGAGATGGCCGAAAGATACGACTATGTCGTCGCGTCGAGCAGCACCTACGACTGGGTTTTCCGCCAGCGTCCCCGACCCGGGTTCGACGCGCGGGCGGATTTCTACGACGAGCTGTTCGACAGCCCACATTTCGAGCTGGCGGCCCGGTTCGAGCCCGACCTCACCACCTTTGGCCCCGAGATCCGTGTCTACCGCAGCCTTCAAGAGCGGGGTGCTAGGGTGGCGGGGGACGAGGTCGAGCTTGCCGCTGAGCTGTGGGGCAACACCGACGCGTTGGAGCGTCAGAAATCCAAGGGCACCTTTATTTTCACCCGCTACCGGGATCTGGT
>SBFI01000447.1 GCA_006227875.1 Acidobacteriota bacterium | reverse complement strand
GAGCGCGCCGGCTGGGAGGAGCTCGAAGAGGTCCAGCGGCTCAACGAGACGGCCGAGGCTCGCTGTGTCGGTCTGGTGGTGGAGACCCGCCCCGACCATCTCGACTCCGAGGAGGTCATACGCCTGCGACGGCTGGGGGCGACCAAGGTACAGATCGGGTATCAGAGCCTGTCCGACCGGGTGCTCGAGCTCAATAACCGGGGACACGACGTCGCCGCCACCCGACGAGCCATGCGGCTGCTGCGCGAGGCCGGCCTCAAGATCCACGCTCACTGGATGCCGAATCTCTACGGCTCCTCACCGCGCGAGGATGTCGAGGATTTCGAGCGCATCTTCTCCGACCCCGACTTTCGACCCGACGAGCTCAAGATCTATCCCTGCAGCCTGATCGAGAGCGCCGAGCTGATGTCCTATTTCGAATCGGGTAGGTGGCGTCCCTACTCCCACGACGAGCTGGTCGAGGTGCTGATCGTGTGTCTGCAAAAGACCCCCGAATACTGCCGCGTCACCCGGGTCATCCGTGACATCCCGGGTGACGACATCGTCGTCGGCAACAAGATGACCAACCTTAGACAGGTGGCCGACGAAGAGCTGCGGCACCGGGGTCTCGTCTGTCGCGATATCCGCAGCCGCGAGGTCCGTCACCGGCCGGTGGCACAAAAGGAGCTCGAGCTGAGGACCATCGAGTACGACACCTCGGTCGGACGCGAGGTCTTTCTCCAGTATGCCACCCGCGAAGATCGGATCGCGGCCTTTCTGCGGCTGTTGCTCCCCGACCACCCTGGATCGATCGACGAGCTCGAGGACAGCGCCATCATCCGCGAGGTCCATGTCTACGGACTGCTGGTGTCGATCGGCGAGCGCCAGGGGGGAGGGTCGCAGCACCTGGGTCTGGGCCGGTCGCTCATCCAGAGAGCCACCGAGACCGCCCGTGCCGGCGGCTTCGAGGATCTCGCGGTCATCTCCTCGGTCGGCACTCGTGAGTACTATCGGAGCCTCGGCTTTGCCGACGGCCCTCTCTATCAACACCTGGTTTTGAGCGGGACGTAGCCAATAAGAAAGGTCTCTGCCCCCAGGGGACAGAGGCCGTGGATTACAGCGTTGAGAGGTCTAGCCGCCTTCGACAAACTGCCGCAGCTTGGCGGTGTCGTCGTTCTCCTGCAGCTTCTGCAGCGCCTTGGCCTCGATCTGACGGATCCGTTCGCGGGTGACCTTGAACGAGCGCCCCGCCTCGGCCAGAGTGTGGGTGTCTTCCTTGCCCACACCAAAGCGCATCCTGAGAACCGTCTCCTCCCGCGGGGTCAGCTCCCGGAGAGCGTCACCGGTCTGCTCGCTCAGCCGGGTGAAGATCACCGATTCGAGCGGTGAGGTGGCCGACCTGTCCTCGATGAAGTCACCCAGGAACGAGTCGCCGTCGTCACCGATCGGGGTCTCCAGCGAGATGGGCTGCTGGGCGATCTTGAGCACCTTGCGCACCTTGGCGGCCGGCAGATCCATGTGCTCGCCGATCTCGTCCACCGTCGGCTCCCGACCCAGCTCCTGAACCAGATAGCCGGTCACCCGATGTAGCTTTTGCAGGGTCTCGTTCATGTGGACGGGGACGCGGATGGTACGCGACTGGTCGGCGATGGCGCGGGTGATTGCCTGCCGGATCCACCAGTGAGCATAGGTCGAGAACTTGTAACCCCTCCGGTACTCGAACTTCTGCACCGCACGCACCAGACCGATGTTGCCCTCCTGGATCAGGTCCAGAAACTGGAGACCGCGGTTGGTGTACTTGCGCGCCACCGAAACCACCAGCCGCAGGTTGGAGACGATCATCTCCTCACGCGCCCGCTCGGCCAAGGCCTCGCCACGGCGGATCTTCTCGATCGTCGCCGAGACCTGGGCGTGGGTGGTGACGAAGCGCTCTTCGAGTCCCTTGATCTCGCGACGGTACTTCTCGATCCGCCGGCGATGCAACGAGCGCAGCTCCTTGTTGGTCTCCCGGTCGAGGGCCTTGGTGGCCCGGCGAATGGCTTGCTCGGCACGCCGAAAACGCCCATCCAGCTCCTTTAGGTAGCCGATCAGACGGTTGAGTGTCTGCACCGAGAGATCGATCCGACGCAGCTCGCTGGCAATGCTCCCCACCAGCCGATCGACCTGGCGCTCCAACTCCTGGTAGGCCTCCCCACCCGGCTTGCGCTTCTGCTGCCGCCGGCGAAGAGTCTGAATCTTGCGCTCGAGCTGGGCTATGTGCTTGAAAGTCTTGAGCAGGGCCCGCACATTCTTCTCTCCGCGCACATCCAGAAACTCGTCCGGATCTGCCAGATCGGGTTGATGACCCGGCGTCTGCGCCATCTCGCTCAGCCGCAAAATCCTGCCCAGGACGATGGGGTTGGCGGCCAGCCCCTGATAGACGAGACGCTCCCCCTCTTCGATACGGCGGGCTATATCCACCTCGCCGGCCCGATCGAGCAGAGGAATCGTGCCCATCTCCCGGAAGTACATCCGCACCGGGTCGCTGACCTTTTCCTGGTCGGAGAGGCTGAGGTCGAGACCCTCGTCCTCCGCGGCCTCGAAATCGACCTCGCCCGCCCCGTGCTCGTCTCGATTCATGTAACGACCGGGACGGTCGATGACCCCGATGCCCATCACGTCGAGACGCCGGTAGATCTCCTCCAGCTCGTCGGGAAGGCTCAGGATCTCGTCAGGTAGCAGCTCACAGATCTCGTCGTAAAGCAGATATCCCTTCTCGCGGCCGACTTCCATCAGCCGCTTTAGCGAAGGAATTCTGAGCTCGACAGCACTCTTGTCCATCAACGCAGCCAATTCTCAACTCCCGCTCGGTGGTTTCGAGCCACTCCCGGTACCGGTGCGGAGACAGATGCCCCGTCTCTCCGGCTCCTGGTGCCGGTCAGGTTCCATGTATGCAAAAACTGTGCTCCGTAACTGGGGAACGTAGACTACACCCCTACACGCTCTCGCCGTCGGCCACTTGCGAGTCGATGCCGGGCGTACCCGACCCCTCGAATATCCTTTAGGCAGAGGGACTTTCCCTTTCTGCCTCTGTCCCTAGTAATGACGAAAACCGGCTGCGATTTATTCCCTCTCCGCTGCCCGTGGGTCAATTTTACCCCAAGGGGCCAAAATCTCCCAAATCCCTGTAATTAAGGCGCTTTGGGCTGCCTTTTTGGCGTGCCGGGAGGGCTCCGCGGCTACGGCTTGAGGATCGAAAAGGCGCTGGTGTCGTCGTCGGTCTTGGAGCCGACCGAGGTGGCGCAGACCGAGCATCGGTAGTCGTACTTGTTGCCGGTGGGCAGCACAATCAGCAGGTGCTTGCGGGCGGGGGTGGCCCGCCGACACTTGGGGCAGAAGAGCTCGGTCGCCTCGAATTCTTCAAAATAGTCGGGTCTTTCGGTCATCGGTCTCTCGGCTGCAATCCGGGGTGCCCCCTACTTGTATCGCACCCCGTGCTTGATCACCAGGTCGACGTCCTGGAGCAGGTTGATGTAGCGCAGCACATCACCGCGCACCGCAATGATATCCGCGAATTTGCCCTCGGCGATGGTCCCGACTTCATCCTCGACCCCCATGAGCACGGCCGGCCAGTAGGTGGCCGAGCGGATCGCCTCCATGGGGTGGACACCCAGCTCCCGGACCCAGATGTCGAGCTCGTTCCAGGTCGACTGACTGTGGAACTTCATCGGGATGCCGCTGTCGGTACCGATCAACAGTTTGACCCCGGCCTCCTGGAGCTGGCGGAACTTGCGCGCCAGCGTCGGCTTGCGGTCGGGTGTGATCTGGAAGTAGGGCAGTCGCTCCGGGTACTCGATCGAGACTCTGATGTCATCGACAATCTCGGCCGGCAGACCTTCCTTCCAAGACGGGTCGTCGAGCATCTCGGGGTTGTCCCGTACATATTCGTAGTTCCAGAGACCTTCGATGGTCGGTGTCCAGAAGAGGGGTCCGATGTTCATCTTGGCCGCCCGTTCGCGGATCAGCTCAAGAACCTCGGCCGGGTACTCGGGAGCCGTGGCCAGACCGGTGTGCTCGAAGCAGTCGACCCCGGCAGCCAGCCCCAGACGGATCTCCTCGGGGCGATGGGCATGGCCGACGACGGTCAGCTGCTGCGCGTGGGCCTCGTCGACAACGGCCACCAGCTCCTCCAGAGTCATCTCGTCCTGATCGATGAGTTTGATGACGTCGACCCCGGCCTCGGCCAGGTTGCGCACCTTGGCACGAGCATCCTCGGCACCATTCACCCCCCAGCGAAACAGCTCGGTCCCCGGATAGGGCGTCTTCTGGATGAAGGGTCCGGACACGTAGAGGGTGGGACCGGGAATGTCACCCCGATTGATGGCGTCGCGCACCGCAATGCTCGCCTCGAGTGGCGCCCCCAGATCACGGGCGCTGGTCACCCCGGCCAGCAGCAGCTGCCGGGCCGAGGCCGGCATGATCACCGACTCGAACTGCTCCGGATAGGTCTTGTCCCAGTGGGCATAGTCGCTGTGGCCGTTGATCATCAGATGGACGTGCATGTCCCAGAGCCCGGGAAGCACCGTCATCCCCTCGGTCGAGATTACCTCCGCGCCCTCGGGTACCGGTAGGGTGTCCACCTGCCCCACCGCCGTGATCCGCTCACCCTCGATGAGCACCACGCTGTTGCGCAGCGGGTGGCTGCCGTAGCCGTCGATGAGCGTGCCGCCGACCAGAGCCTTTGTCTCGGCTGCCAGTACCGGCGAACCGCTCGGACCCAACGTGAAAAGGACCGTCAGGACCAAACCCAGTAGACAAACTCGAGCTGTCAGATTCTTACTCATCTGCCTCCTCCAGTGCCGGTACGAGCTGTGTCTTGCAGCCAAAATTCTAGCAGCCCACCTAGCTCGACAGCAGGGGTTGTAATAGTGTCGTAAAGACCCAGACCGATCCGCCACGCCGATCGAGGACAAGCCATCGGCCTGCCATATCGCCAAAGGAGGGAGCGCACCATGAAGAACCCGTTCATCCTCGTGCTTGCACTGGTCCTTTGCGCCCTGCCGCTCGCCGCACAGGAGTCGACCGAGGCCGAGCCATCCACCGAGCAACGTCTCGAGGGTCTGGAAGAGCAGCTGGAAGGCCTCTCCTTTGCCGTCGACCGGCTGACCAAGAAGGTGGACGACCTGCTCTGGTTCGAGCGCGTGGGAGACGTGGCCGACCTCGACAAGGTCTATTTCCCCACCGTCCCCAACCCCAAGGAAGAAGAGACTTATGGCATCGTCGCCGAGCGTCATCCCTTCAGGATGTACGCCTATGTCTTTGTCCCCAAGGGGCTCGACCGGTCGGGCCACCACCCGCTGCTGGTCTTTCCCCACGGCGGCGTCCACGGCGACTTCAACACCTACTACACCCACATCGTACGCGAGCTCATGGATCAGGGCTATGTGGTCATCGCGCCCGAGTATCGCGGCTCAACCGGCTATGGCCGTGGCTACTACGAAGCGATCGACTACGGCGGCATCGAGATCGAGGATGTGGTGGCGGCCCGCGACTGGGCTGTCGAAGGCCTCGACTTCGTAGATGAGCGGCGGGTGGGGATCATCGGCTGGAGCCACGGCGGTCTCATCGCCCTGATGTCGGTCTTCGATCATCCGGAGAAGTTCCAAGTGGCCTACGCCGGGGTGCCGGTCTCCGATCTGGTGGCCCGCATGGGGTACCAGACACAGGACTACCGTGACCTCTATTCGGTCGAGTACCACATCGGTGAGACCGCCTTCGAGAATACCGACGAGTACAAGCGTCGCTCGCCGGCCTGGAACGCCCACAAGCTCGAGACACCGCTGCTCATCCACACCAATACCAACGACCGCGATGTCAACGTGTTGGAGGTCGAGCACCTGATCAAGAGCCTGCAGGCGGCCGACAAGAACTTCGAATACAAGATCTACGACGACGCCCCCGGTGGCCACAGCTTCAACCGGCTGGACAGCCCGGTCGCCCACGAGTCACGGCAAGAGATCTACGACTTCCTCAGACGCTATCTCGAGTAACCGACATAGGGAGATACGGAGATGCGTACCATTTGTCTGCTCGCGCCTCTGCTCTTGCTTCTCGCCGCCGGCATGACCGCCGCCGAGGAGGCCTCGCTCATCGTCACCGGCGCGCGGGTGTGGACCGGCGACAGCGACACTCCCTGGGCCGAGGCGGTAGCGGTCCGAGGCAATCGCATCCTGGCGGTAGGCCCGGCCGCCGAGGTCATGGCCATGCGAAGTGCGGATACTCGGGTCATCGAGATGCCGGGGAGCTTTGTCACCCCGGGGCTGATCGACAACCACACTCACTTCGACCGGGCGGCAGCACTGATTCTGGGAGTCAATCTGCTCGATGTGGCCGACGAGAAGCAGCTGGCCATGCGGGTACGGGAGGCTCGCGACCGGCTGCCCGAGGGTGCCTGGCTGGTGGGTGGCGACTGGGGGGCCTACGAGTCGTGGGGACAGGGCTCTACCGGGCAGGCTATGGAGGAACGGCAGACGGGCCCATTCCTCCCCCACCGGGAGATGATCGATCCGATCACCCCCGACAACCCGGTCCTGCTCTCCAAGTGGGACCGAACGCTCTACCTGGCCAACCGTCTGGCGCTCGAGAGGGCCGGCGCCCGCTGTGATTGGGAGGGTGTCGACTGTGACGCCCAGGGTCGCGCCACGGGCAGGCTCACTCGGGAAGCCGCCGCCCGGATTCGCGAGATCATCCCGCAAAAACCGATGTCACAACGTCTGGCCGAAGCCCGCGTCGCGCTCGAGCGCCTGCGTGGGTTCGGGGTCACCGGTATCCACGACATCACCTCGGCCGAACAGCTACAGGTCTTCCAGGAGCTCGAGCGGCGGGGCGAGCTCACCGTCAGGGTCTATGCACGTCCCACCCTGGACAAGTGGGAGCAGCTGGCGGCGCTCGGCATCCGCCACGGCTTTGGCACCGAGTGGCTCAAGATCGGCGGGCTCAAGGGATTTGTCGACGGCATCATGGGCAACTCGAGCGCCCGCTTCTACGAGCCCTATCTGACCTCCGGCGAGCGCGGTCGCTGGCGCGAAATGATGCAGCCCCCCGGCAACATGGAGCGCCTCTTGTTGGCAGCCGACCGGGCCGGGCATTGGCCGCAGGTCCACGCCATCGGCGACGAAGCCATCGATACGATTCTCGACCTCTACGCGAGGGTGAGCGAGGTCAATGGGCCGACCGACCGGCGGCTGCGGATTATCCACACCCAGGTGCTGCGGGGTCCGGCGGTAGCGCGGCGGATGGCGGCGATGGGTGTCATCGCCGAGGTCCAGCCCTATCACGCCATCGACGACATGCGCTGGATGGAGGAGAGGATCGGGGAACGGGCAAGGTGGGCCTATGCCTTCGAGACACTCGCCGATGCCGGCGTGTTGCTGTCCTTTGGCAGCGACTGGCCGGGGACAAACGCCTCCTGGTATCCGGCAAACCCGATGCTCGGCATCTACGCCGCCGTTACCCGGCAGACCCTCGATGGTGAGCCGGCGGCGGGCTGGTTCCCGGAAGAGAGGGTCGATGTGAAGACGGCGCTCGAGGCCTATACGGTCAACACCGCCTGGGCCGCCGGAGAGGAGGAGATCAAGGGCAGCCTCACCCCGGGAAAGCTGGCCGATCTGGTGATCCTCGACCGGGATCTCTTCTCCATCCCGCCGGCCCAGCTCAAAGAGGTGCGGGTGCTGATGACGGTGATCGACGGTGAAGTGGTCTACGAAGCGGACTAGCGGCGGAACACCAGGACGCGGTCGACCCCGACGTCGGTGAGTACCTTCTGCGAGCCATCGGGCCAGAGCAGGGTCAGCTTTGGCACCCGGTCGGTCTTGCCGAGTCCCAAGTGAAAGCGCTCGTCGTTGACCGAAACGTAGGAGGCGGCGATAACGCGGTGGCGGATCAACTGTCTGCTGCCGGTCTCGACGGTCACCCGCAAAGCCTCCGGCGCATCGATCATCAGCCACGAGCCCCGACGCTCGGAGTCGTTGCGCAACAGGGTCGGTGGCGCATCGACGTTGGAGACCGCCAGATCCAGATCGCCGTCGAAGTCGATGTCCCCGACCGCCAGCCCCCGACTCGACTCGACCACTTCGAGACCGGGGCCGGAGCGGTCGCTGACATCGACAAACCGCCCCCCCTCGTTGAGCAGCAGCACATTGGCCTGTCGAAAACTGGTCTGCGACGAGGGCGGCGCCTGGTCGGCCTGCGGAAAGATGTGGCCGTTGGCGATAAAGATCTCCAGACCTCCGTCGTGGTCGAGATCGGAAAGCGTGGTGCCCCACGACAGCGGCAGGTAGGTCGACTGCCGCAGCCCGAGCTCCAGCGTCGCATCCTCGAAGATGAAGTCCCCCAGGTTGCGGTAGAAGGTCGAGACGTCCTTCCAGAAGTTGGAGACAAAGAGATCCGGGAGGCCATCGTTGTCCAGATCCCCCGCCGCCATCCCCATCCCGGCCTGGGCGTTCCCCATCCCGTCGAGCGCGGCGCCGCTCCACAGACCCACCTCTTCGAACACCCCGGCGCCGTTGTTGCGATAGAGGTAGTTGGGGTTGGAATCATTGGTCACATAGAGATCGAGATCCCGGTCACCATCCAGATCGAGGGCCGAGACGGCAAAGGAGTAGAAGAGACCCACGTCCTCCAGCCCCGACTCTTTGGTGACATCCTCGAAGCGACCGTCGCCCAGGTTGCGAAAGAAGTGGTTTCCCAGCCCGTCGAGACCAAAGGGGCCGACCATCACATTCAAGCCTTCCCACACGAGGGTGGGCTCGGCAAAGAGGACCTCCTCCAGGGTGGCATCTACATAGCCGGCCACAAAGAGGTCCTGGTCACCGTCGGCATCGCTGTCGAAGAAGACCGCTCCGGTCGACCAGCCCTCGACGCTCGGGCTCTCCGCCACCGGCACAAAGGTTCCGTCTCCCTGATTGCGATAGAGGATGTCGGTGCCAAAGCTGGTCACAAAGAGATCGGGCAGCCGGTCGCCGTCCAGATCACCGGTGGTGACACCGGTACCCCATTGATCGTCACCCACTCCCGCTCGCTCGGTGACGTCCCGAAAGAGGCCATCGCCCTCGTTGCGGTAGAGCAGGTTCCGGCCGCGCTCCGCGATCTCGGTTCGGTCGAGCCGCCAGCCGTTGACCAGGAAGAGGTCCAGATCGCCATCCACGTCGTAGTCGAAGAGTGCCAGACCGGTGCCTCCCGACTCCAACAGGTGGGGCTTCTCCAGACCACCACACCAAGTGGGGGCCTCGAGGCCTGCTTCAGCCGCCACGTCGACAAACAAGAGCGGCGAGTCGGTCGCCGCCAGAGAAACGGGACCGACCCCCGCCCAGCAGATGACGCTCAGCAGAAGAGAAGCGGCGCGGATACGAGTGATCACTCCCCTGCCAGCAGCGGCTTGGCCACCCCGGCAAAATCGTCCCAGGCGGCCTTACGGGCCACGTCGTCCTTGGCCTGCCGCAGCGCTGACGACGCCGCCAGCATCTTCTTCTTGGCCTCGCGATTCACCACCACGTAGCCCGGCTCGAAGATCCCTTGCTCCTCACCCTCGGCGTTGAAGTGATGGCCGCCCTCGAGCAGGCGTTTGCGGACACCGCCCACGGCATTGTCACCCTCGTTGGCAACGAGGGCCATCTCGGCTGCAGCGCCCTCGTAATCACCCTTCTTGAACAACATCTTTGCCCCGTGCATATGGCCATCCAGCACCGCCACCACGAAGTCGTGCTCGGCTTCGCGCATATCGAGGATGATATTGGCCAGCGCGTCGTAGGCCGCCACCACCTTCTCCGGTGTCTTCTGGGCCATGGTCGGCAGAGCCACGAGCGCGATCGCCATTACGACTAGAGAGACTTTCTTTGTCATCATCGACCTCCTGAAAATAAGGTTGAAGTTCGATTCGAGTTCTTCAGCGGACCCGACTACTCTAATGTCTTGGATGGCATTTGGCTCCACCCAAAAGGGTGGGGAGCCATCAGCTACGGCGTTATCCAAGTACCGGTGTGACCCTCGAGAGCATCACCAAGCTTGAAAGGGTCGGTGATCAGGGTGCGGCTGCCGCCACCCTCGATAAAGCGGCAGGCGGCGTCGATCTTGGGCCCCATGCTACCGGCCGGAAAGTGCCCCTCCTCCTGATACTTACGCGCCTCCAGCACCGACATGATGCTGATGGGTGTTTCCTCGAGTGTTCCAAAATTGAGCAAGACCTTTTCGGCCCCGGTGAGCACGACCAATTCGGGGGAGCGGACACCCAGGGCGATGATCGCCGAGGCCAGGTCCTTGTCGATGACCCCCTCCACCCCCTCGAGCTCACCCGATCGGCTCCTCGACACCGGTATCCCGCCGCCACCGCCACAGATGACTACGGCTCCCGAGTCGAGTAGCGCGGTGATCTCGTGTTGCTCGATGATGGCGATCGGCTTGGGAGAGGGGACCACACGACGCCAGCCACGCCCGGAATCCTCTTTGATGACCCAGCCGCGCTCACGGCTCAGCTTCTCTACCTCCTCCTCCCGGTAGAAGGGTCCGACAAACTTGGTGGGGTTGTCGAAGGCCGGGTCGGAGGCGTCGACCTCCACCAGCGTGATGAGACAGCACACCCGGTGGGCCATACCCTTCTTGCGCAGCTTGCCGCGTAGGACCTTCTCGATCATGTAGCCCATCCCACCCTGGATGTCGGCGCCCATCAGGTCGAGCGGCAGGATCGGTGCTTCGTCGCGGGCCACCTCGACCCGGATCATCTGGTTGCCGATCTGGGGGCCGTTGCCGTGTGTCAGCACCAGCTCGTACCCCCTCTCCAGCAGCGCCACCACCCCCTCCAGGCTGTGATCCAGGTTGGCGTAGTCCTGCTCCACCGTTCCCGCCTCACCCGGCCGGGTGATGGCGTTGCCGCCCAGGGCCACTACCGCTCGTTTACCATGGGATCTTCTGGGCATGGACCTACTCTATACTGACTACCATCGCCAAGACCCTCGAGGGCCCAGGAATGAAATCGCTGCAGAACAAGCGGGCGCTGATCACCGGTGGCGCCCAGGGGATCGGCCTGTCGATCGCGCTTGCCTTTGCCAGGGCCGGTGCCGAAATTGTCCTCACCGATATCGACGAGGAGAAGCTCGACCAGGCTCGCTCGCGCTTGACCGAGGCCGGCTCCCGAAGCCATGCCTACATACTCGACGTCACCGACCGGGAGTCGATCGCCGCGGCACGCGACCGGCTCCATGGGGAGATCGGCCCGATCGATCTGCTGGTCAACAACGCCGGCGTCGTCTTTGGCGGCTCGTTTCTCGAAGTGCCGCTCGAGCGACATCTGCAGACTCTGAGGATCAACGCCGAAGGCCCGGTGGCAGTGACCCACGCCTTTCTCCCCGATCTCATCGCCGCCCGCGAGGCCCACCTGGTGAACATGTCGAGCGCTTCGGGTCTTGTCGGTCTGCCGTGGGGCTCGACCTACGCCGCCAGCAAATGGGCCACGTTCGGGTTCTCGGAGTCCCTGCGGCTCGAGCTCGAGCGTACCGGCAACCAACACGTAGGGGTGACCGTGGTCTGCCCCACTTATGTCTCCACCGGGATGTTCGAGGGTGTCAAGCCGGTCCGCCTGACGAGATGGCTCAATCCGGAAAGACTGGCCGCCAAGATCACGCAGGCTGTGCTGAAGAACAATCCCTACGTCCTCGAACCGTGGCTGATCAAGATCACGCCGTTCTTGAAAGGGGTCTTGCCGCGACCGGTCAGGGATCTGCTGTCGGATCTGTTTGGCGCGACGACGGGGATGCGGAGCTGGGAAGGACGGAGGGAGAAGAGATAGGGGGGTCCTGAGGGCTCCCCTACGTCCCCGTACCTTTCCTTTCGAACTTTGCGAGATCGAGGCCCAGCTTCAGGGCGCCACGAAAGTCGACTGCACTCATCGACCCCGCGGGTCGGCCGGCCAGATCCTCCAGATCCTCGATGAACTCCCACCAGACCTTCTCCCGCCGCGACATCTCGTCCAGATCCCAGAGCTTGCCGAAGTTCTGCACGTACTTGTTGTGGCGACAGAGCATGCGAAAGGCGTGCTGAGTGTTGGGACGGGTCTCGCTCAGACCGAGCAGCCGCACATCGTTCCCCACTTCGTGCACCGGCTGGCCCCACTCCGAGTAGCCGCCAAAAATCGTGCCCAGGGTATTGAGCGCCCGGGCGATCTTCTCCTGCTTCATCCGCTTGAGCAGTCTGGTCATGCCGGGCAGGGTGACCGTCCGGTGCAGCGTCGGCTCGGCCAGTTTGACCTTGATCCCCAGCTCCTCCTCGACCACGCGGATCATCTGCTCCGACTTGAGCCGATTGTCGGTGGCCAGGTGGACCCGCTCGCCCACCGCGGCCGGTTTCTTGAGCGCGGCGATGATCCCCGCCACCACGCGGTCGACCGGGATCATGTTGATCTCGGCCGAGGGATCACCGGGGAAGGTGCACGCCATCCTCGCCAGCATCGATCCCTTCGAGCGATCGACCCAGCTGCCGGTGGTCGACCCCAACGCCTCTTGCGCACGTCCAAAGAGGTTGACCGGTGCATTGACGACCTTTGTGTCGCCCCGGTTGTTGCCGGCTCTCGACTCACCGATGACGATCGCCGGACAGAGCTGGATGACACGCAGCCCCTTGGCCAGCATGAAGCGCTCGGTCTCGATCGAAGCCATCGCTTTGGTGAGCTCGTAGTAGTTGTTGTAGAAGTTGCGGGGGAAGACGATCTCGTCCTCCCGGGCCGTGTCCCGAACCTGACGGCCGTGGATGTAGGAAGTCTCGATGCTGAGATGGGCGACAAAGGGGCTTTCCGCCGCGGTCTGTAGGCGGTGGGAGAAACGAAGGGCGTTGAGGGTGCCGGTGACGTTGGCGTGAAAGCTCTTTTCGTAGGGATCGTCGAAGGCGACACTGGCCGCACAGTGAATGACGTGGGTCAGCCGGCTTTCGAGCTCCTCGATCACCGCCGGCTCGAGACCGAGCTCGGGTTGCTCTACATCACCGGCGACAAAGCGGAATTTGGATCGCTGCTCGGGAGTGTCGAGCCAGAGACGATCCAGTAGCACCTCTCCCCGTTGCTTGGGTGACCGGGTTTCGATCACCTCCCTGGTCTTGCGATCACGGACCTCTTTCGGCCGGATGACAACGATCATCTCCTCGACATCGTCGTCGTGGGCCGCCTGCCAGATGATCTCCTTGCCCACAAAGCCGGTGCCACCGGTCAACAAGACCCTTACCCTTGGAGGTCCGTCGGCGCGGGCCGCCTGCCATTTTTCCGTCGCCTCCTGCTTGAGCTCCGCCAGACGGTCCTGGACCTCTTCCCTGGCGATGTAGGGTTTCTTGTAGCGAAAGAAGTATTCGCGATCCTTGAGGCCAAACAGGGCCTTCGAGACCTTGGTGACATCCTTCTGGCCGATGGCCCTGGCGATGACACTCGCCGCTCTGTGACCTTGCCGCCGCCTCTCCTTCATCTTTCTACGTGTGGCCTCGGGGTCACCGGTGGCCCGCATCATGCGACTCATCATGTGGCGGGCGTGAATGTCGACGACGTGGTAATCCCGGTGGTAGCGGACAAGAAGCTGCCGCGGCAGGATCGGCTCATCCAGGACCTCGCCCGACACCAGACTCACGCGCTCGATATAGCGGGCCGGATCCAGCTCTTCGTGTAGTACCGTCTCTTCAATCATGACCTTCTCGAGTATTCCGGACTCCCAAAAATATCAGGAAATTCGGGGACACGTACCGAATCTTTCAACTGATTCTGAACCTCTACCTCCAGTGGCAAGAATCGGATACGTATCCCCAATCTCCTAGTAGATGAACTCGCGGATGTCGTAGCGGCTCGCCTTCAACCCCCGAGCGCGGATCTTGGCGGCCAGCCGCTCGAGCTCCGACTCGATCTCGGCCTCGTCCATGGGCTCGAGCCCCCTCACCACCCTCTGTCTCTGGTACTCGGACCCATCCTGCTCGACAAACGGGGAGAGATAGACGAGATCTTCGGAGCTCAAGGGCATCGCCCTGAGTGTCTTCAACGTCGCCCGGGCGTGCTCCTCCCGGTACTGGCGGCCACCGAGACCCACCATCACGATCAGGCAGACACTCAGCCCGGCGGTTTTCAACGTCTTCACAAAAGCCTCGAGCTCCGCGGCCTTGCCTGGCTTGTTGGCTCGTCCAGACCGGTCTCCATGCCGATGTAGACCCGGTCCAGTCCCCGTTCCGCCAGCTCGCGCCAGTCCTCCGGCCGCCTGCGCTCGCCGCTGAAGAGATCGATAAAGCCGTAGAGCTTGCGGTCCGGAAGCTCCTTCGCAGCGATGTCCAACAGCGGCATCAAGCGGCGGTTGGAGAGTGCTAGGGCATTACCGTCGGCCAGAAAGATCCCGCGCCGAAGCAGCATGCCCTTGCCCAGCAGGTCCTTGACGCCAACCACATGACGCTCGAACTCTTCCGGCTCTTTGACGAAGAAAGGCCGATCCATATAGAAGTTGCAGAAGGTGCAGGCGTTCCAGGTGCAGCCTTCGGTCGCCTGCAGCACGACCGCCAGATACTGATCGGGTGGCAGGATGGAGATGGGTTTGTAGACCGCCGCAAACCGCCGGCGCTCGCTCTCGAGATCGGCCGCGCTCCAGCGTAGGATCTCTTCGTCGAGGCGCCGCTCCAGCTGATGTGAGGCCCACGGCCGCGCCTCGCGAGCGACAGCATAGGCCTCGCCCATTATCTCCAACCCCTCTTCGGTGTCGAGCCGGCGCCGCTGGCGGGAGCCGCGTCGGAACCGCAGATGCACTTCGCCACCGAGGCTCCGTTTGAAGGTCTCGCCGTCGCGGAAATAGATGAGCAGCCTACCCTCGCGGTCGAAGGTAAGGGACCGTCCCAGCTCGGGACTCAGAACAGTGGAGCGAGGACTCAGGTTCTCGAGCAGCACTTCGACCCCGGTCTGCTCAAGCCGCGCCCCCGAGCATCTGTCGGGCCTGAAGAATCAGGTCGACCGCCTGCTCGTGGCTGAATCCTTCCAAATTGATGGTGATGTCGTAGCGGAGGGGATCGTCGGCACCGACGCCGAAATGCCGCTGCAGAAACTCGGCGCGCTCCTTCTCGATGCGCCTGATCTCGTCACGTGCTTTCTTTGGCGCCAGGCCGGTGATCTCGGCGAAGCGCTCGGCGCGGGCGGTGAGCGGTGCTACCAGTCGAACCCGAAAACCCCGATTCCTGGGCAGGACGAGATCGGCCCCACGACCCAGAAAGACCGAGTTGCCCTGGCGGGCGAGCGACAACAGCGTCTCGCACAGACGGTGGAAGTAATCGTTGCGGACAAAGTCCCGGTCCATGAGCGACCGCAGCGCCTCCTCCCACCAGGAAAGATCGCGCTGGTCCATCGAGGTGTAGATCTGCCGTCGAAAGTCGTCGTCGCCGGCCATCGCTTCCAGAATCTCGCGATCGAACACCGGCCAACCGAGCCGCTCGCCGACCAGGGTGGCGACCTTGCGGTCGTCGACCCCCACCATCCGCGATATACAGAGGAAGTCCTCGACCTCCTCACGCTTGGGTGTCGGTGTGCTGATCCGCTGAGAGCGAGCCAGCTCCCAGTTTCTCATCTGCTTCTCGACCAGTCTGCTCAGTGCGGGATC